>JANMOP010000039.1:0-16722 GCA_031369365.1 Methylotenera sp. | reverse complement strand
AGCGGTATTGCCAAAAGAAGTGTTACAACAAGCGCAAGCCGAGATGCTAGATTGGCATGGTTCAGGTATGTCGGTGATGGAAATGAGCCATCGCGGCAAAGAATTTATGAGCATTGCAGCTGAGGCTGAGGCTGATTTGCGTGAATTGATGGGCATTCCTGCCAATTATAAAGTGTTGTTTTTGCAAGGTGGCGCTTCAACGCAATTTTCAAATATCCCAATCAACTTACTGCGCGGCAAAAAATCAGCCGATTACCTGAATACAGGCGAGTGGTCAAAAAAAGCCATTGCTGAAGCCAAAAAATATTGCGAAGTGAATGTGGTGGCGACTTCTGCCGATAAAAATTTCAGTTATGCACCCACCCAAAATCAGTGGAAGCTTAATCCAGATGCGGCTTACGTGCATTATTGCTCAAACGAAACTATTGGCGGCGTAGAGATTTTTTGGACACCGGATGTTGGAAGCGTTCCGCTGGTAGCTGATATGTCTTCGCACATTTTGTCACGCCCAATTGACGTGAGTAAATATGCGCTAATTTATGCAGGTTCACAAAAAAATATCGGCCCAGCAGGTTTGGCGATTGTGATTGTGCGTGAAGATTTACTGGGCGAAGTGCCTGCTGGCACGGCTGCAATGTCTGATTACAAGGTGCAGGCTGATAACGAATCTATGTACAACACGCCGCCTACTTATGCCATCTATGTTTCTGGCCTAGTATTCAAACTGCTTAAGGCTAAGGGTGGTTTGGCGGCGATGGAAAAAATCAACATAACTAAAGCCAATATGTTGTACGATTATTTAGATGCGACCGATTTTTATCATTGCCCAACCGCGGTCGATAACCGTTCACGCATGAACATTCCGTTTACGCTTAAAAATGAAGCCTTAGATGAAGCTTTTTTAAAAGGTGCTAAAGATAAAGGTTTGTTGCAGCTCAAGGGTCATCGCTCAGTTGGCGGTATGCGTGCATCAATCTACAATGCTATGCCAGTAGAGGGCGTAAGAGTGCTAGTGGACTACATGAAAGAATTTGAAAAATCAAATAGCTAGGCCTAAGTATTTAAAACACAAATAGCCAGCATATTAATTAAACTCAATAGTTTTTAAAAGTCATTTAATAGACTTGAAAAGGGGAGATTGGTTTGAGCAAACATCAGATATTGGTTCTTAATAAAATCGCGTCACTGGGCACCAAACGTATGCCTGCTGATAGTTACGAAGTGAGCAGTGAAATCACCAAGCCTGATGCGATTTTAGTGCGCTCTGCCAAAATGCACGACATGGAAATCCCCTCCACTGTGCAAGCCATAGGTCGCGCGGGTGCTGGCACTAACAATATCCCCGTTGCTGATATGAGCAAGCGAGGTGTGGTGGTATTTAATACGCCAGGCGCCAATGCCAATGCGGTTAAAGAGTTAGTGCTTACGGGTATGCTCATGGCGGCACGTAATATTGGCCCTGCGATGAAGTTTGTGAGCGGCTTAGAAGGCGATGATGCAACGCTATCCAAAGTCGTTGAAGACGGCAAAAAACATTTTGTGGGCATTGAAATTCCAGGCAGAACGCTAGGCATTTTAGGCCTGGGCGCAGTAGGCGGCATGGTGGCTGACACGGCGCTGAAACTAGGCATGAAAGTGCTGGGCTATGACCCAGAAATAACCGTGGATGCGGCTTGGAAGTTATCTTCTGAGGTGAAGCGCGTAATGAGCGTAGATGATCTATTTAAGCACAGCGATTTTATTACGTTACATGTACCATTAATTGATGCAACACGCCATTTGGTGAATGCTGAGCGCATCGAGATGATGAAACATGGCGCGGTGCTAATTAACTTTGCGCGCGAAGGCGTGATTGATGAGCAAGCAGTTTTAGATGGTTTAGATAGCAAAAAATTGCGCGCTTACGTGTGCGATTTCCCTACAGCTCGCATGAAATCGCACCCCAATGTAATCGCCTTGCCGCACCTTGGCGCATCAACGCAAGAAGCGGAAGATAACTGCGCGGTGATGGTGGTGGATCAAGTGCGGGAGTTTTTAGATAACGGTAATATTTCAAACTCTGTTAATTTTCCTGCTGTGCACATGCCGCGCGAGTCGGCTTATCGCTTAGCGATAGCCAATGCCAATGTACCTAATATGTTGGGGCAAATTTCCACCGCCATGGCCGATGTTGGCTTAAATATTCATAATATGGTGAATAAATCACGCGGCGAAATGGCTTACACTTTGTTAGATGTGGATAGTGCAATTTCAGAGGTTGCTGTGGCGAAAGTGCGCGCGATTGCAGGCGTGCTTAATGTGCGAGTATTACCGCAAAAGCAGGAATAAACTCAAGGAATGAACGGTAAATGAGTGTCGAATTAAAAAAATTTCGTGATGAAATAGATGCCATTGATGAGCATCTACTTAAGCTCGTTAACGAGCGGGCCAGCCTCGCGCGACAAATTGGCAACTTAAAAGAAGACGGCGTGATTTTTCGCCCAGAGCGCGAAGCGCAAGTGCTGCGCCGCTTGCAAGCGCATAATGCAGGGCCGCTATCAAACGAGGCTGTCAGCCATATATTTCGTGGGGTGATGTCGAATTGCCGCGCGTTGGAAAAAGAACTTGCTATCGCCTTTTTGGGCCCGCTTGGTACTTATAGTGAAGAAGCGGCGCTCAAACAGTTTGGCCTTGGTCGCCAAGCTGTAGTTTGTGGCTCGATTGATGAGGTTTTTCGCACACTAGAGGCTAATCAAGCCGATTATGGTGTGGTGCCAGTAGAAAACTCAACCGAAGGCGCGGTGGGTTTGACATTAGATTTGCTGCTCGCCAGCCCGCTTAAAATTTGTGGTGAAATCACCTTGCCAATTCACCATTGTTTGCTGTCACAACAAACTGATATTACGCAGATATCGCACGTATTTTCTCACAGTCAATCACTATCACAATGCCACGAATGGCTGAACAAAAACCTGCCGCGCGCCACGCGTGAGGCGGTCACTAGCAATGCTTATGCTGCACAAATGATGCATGATTTAGTCAGCGCAGATGGCACATTTGCCGCAGCCATTGCCAGCAAACGCGCGGCAGAGTTATTTAACTTGAACGTGTTAGCAGAAAATATTGAAGATGACCCAAAAAACACCACGCGCTTTTTAGTGTTAGGTAATCACGATGTGGCGGCTTCTGGTCAAGACAAAACTTCGATTGTCATGACCACTAAAAACAAGCCAGGTGCAATATTAGAGCTGCTTGAACCACTATCAAAACTAGGCGTGAGCATGACCAAGCTGGAATCGCGGCCTTCTAAACAAAGTTTGTGGGATTACGTATTTTTTGTGGATATTGAAGGCCACACAGATGATGAAAAAGTGGCAGATGCGTTGAAACAAATTAAAGCAAAAGCAGCATTTGTTAAAATTTTAGGCGCTTATCCTATCGCAATTATGTAATCATATTGAAAAAACGTGTTAATCATCTGCAAGATTGCATTTAGCGCGTTAATTCATCAGACAAATATCAAATAATCATACATTCACCTAGCAATTATTTGTGGGCATATTTTTTGCTTATTACGTTATATGATTAATCAAAATTTCGAATATAAAAGTTTAGGGTTGACACCCTTACTAAAATTTAAAAACACTTTGCTCGAAAAAGAGTTCGACGAGTTTAACTTGCCTTTTTTAAAAAAAGAGGTGAGAGCAGGCATCGTCATGGTTATTTTATCTTGGCTTTTATACGCCAATATGGAGCCGATGAATACGCCTGTCACGGCATTTTTATCTATTGCGATCACTGCATTAGTCGGCACTAGTTTTCTCGCCATCGTTTATTGGGCTACTTTTTTACAAAAATTTAAAAAATACCACCAGATAATCGTGATGGCTGGGGTGCTAGCAACGATGCTTACCGTGTTCATCAAGATTAAATTTTATCCTGATTTTCCAATCTCACATTACTTGCCTGTCTTGATTTGCATCACTTTCTGGATGTTTGCTATTTCAGGCGTATCTTTTATTTACACTATTGTTTGTGGGTTAATTTTTTATACTTTTGCTTATATCGCTTTTTTGATGGATGGAAATGCAACCAGCATTGATAAAATCACTTCTTTATATTACCTGTTAATTAGTTACTTTATGGGTGCAGTCATTAGTTATCATAAAGATATTCAATCGCGTAAGATATTTTTGGCGCATCAAGAGCTAGAGCGAGAAAAACAGCACCATCATCACAAATCAATCCACGATTTACTAACACAGTTACCAAGCCGCGAACTGCTTGAAGACAGAATGGTTCAGGCGATTAGTATGGCAACCCGCACCAATACACTCTGTGCAGGGTTGTTTATTGATCTAGATAATTTCAAATCAATCAATGACCAATATGGACATTTGGTTGGCGATTTGTATTTAAAAGAAGTGGCCAATCGCTTGCGAGATATTACCCGCGAAGCGGATACGATAGCTCGCATTAGTGGCGATGAATTCTTTTTGCTCATGTTGGATGTTAAAGATGAAGAATCAGTATTAGGTTTGGCACAAAAAATACAAGAAAATTTAATTGATCAATTTTTATTAAATGATCAATTTAAACTGACTGGCTTAGGTGCAAGTATTGGTATTTGTATGTTCCCCTATAAAAATTGCACTACGCTGGATATTATTAACCGTGCGGATAAAGCCATGTATAAAGTGAAGCATTTAGGAAAAAACAACATGACGGTTGCTTAACCACAGCCGCCTGCGTAGTTCGGTCAGTCTAGTTCGATCAGCCTATTTCCGTCAGTTCATTTCACGGCCTAACTATCGATAAATCACATGTTATAATCAGCGTATATCGTTTGGTTTCCCAAACTTAAAATATAGCCGAATTTTTTAATTTAAAAATCATGAATAAGCCGCTTGCCCCTGATTACATTCGTGCAATTGCACCGTACCTTGGCGGCAAGCCAATCGCCGAACTCGCCCGCGAAATGGGCTTGAATGAGGCGGATATTGTCAAACTTGCTTCCAACGAAAACCCGCTAGGAATCAGCCCCAAAGCGCAAATGGCCATAGATGAAGCCATGCATGAAATTGCGCGTTACCCAGATGGCAATAGTTTTGAATTACGTAAGTCAATAAGTGAAAAGTTTGGGGTTACACACAATCAAATGGTGTTTGGAAATGGCTCAAACGATATTTTAGAGTTAGCCGCTAGAGCTTTTTTATATGCGGGTTGCGAGGCAATCTATTCGCAACATGCGTTTGCGGTTTATCCACTAGTTACGCAAGCCGTAGGCGCCACAGGCGTGGTTGTAGCAGCTAAAAATCATGCGCACGATTTGGATGGCTTTTTAAAAGCGATTACGCCTAAAACTAAACTTATTTTTATTGCAAACCCGAATAATCCTACAGGAACGCTACTAGATAAAGATGCTCTGCACGCCTTTATCCATGCGGTGCCTAGCAATGTGCTTATTGTGTTGGATGAAGCTTATGATGAATATTTAAATGCTCAAAATAAGTCTGAAGCGATTAGTTGGTTAAGCGAGTTTAGTAACTTGATTATTTCGCGCACTTTTTCCAAGGCCTACGGTCTAGCTGGCTTGCGTATTGGCTTTGGTCTGATGCACGCAGATTTAGCGGATGTGCTCAACCGCGTTCGCCAGCCGTTTAATGTGAACAGTATTGCACAAGCGGCGGCGGTTGCCAGCTTAGCGGATGATGATTTTGTCGCGCGCAGTTATGCGCTAAATCAAGCAGGCATGGCACAGTTGACACAAGGTTTTAACAAGCTTGGCTTAGAATACATTGTTTCATACGCGAATTTTGTCAGCTTTAAAGTTGCCAATGCGGCGCAAGTGAATCAAAAGTTACTGCAAAATGGCGTGATTGTGCGCCCAATTGCCAATTACGAAATGCCACAATATTTGCGTGTAAGTATCGGATTATTTAGCGAAAATGCACGATTTTTAACAGTTTTAGAAGAAATAATAAATAAATGACAGCAGACGAGAAATTAGCTTACGAAAAGCTAGCGACGGATGACGTTCGCATTCGCGAAGTTAAACCGTTAATTACGCCTATCGCTTTGCTAAGCCGCCTAAAAGAGAGTGCCATATCTACACAAAACATACTGGCAACGCGCGCAGCCATTCATCGCATTTTGCACCAAGTAGATGACCGTTTACTGGTTATCATAGGGCCTTGCTCTATACACGATAGCAAAGCTGGACTTGAATATGCAAAACGTTTGATTGAAGTACGTGATAATCTGAGCGCTGATTTATTGATTGTAATGCGCGTGTATTTTGAAAAACCACGCACCACAGTGGGTTGGAAAGGCTTGATTAACGATCCGCATTTAGATGGTAGTTATGACATCAATGAAGGTTTAACCACCGCCAGAAAATTTTTGCTAGATGTGAACGAACTTGGCATGCCTGCTGGCATGGAGTTTTTAGACACCATTACGCCGCAATACACGGCGGATTTGATTAGTTGGGGCGCCATTGGCGCGCGTACTACTGAATCACAAGTACATAGAGAGCTGGCCTCTGGCTTATCTTGCCCTGTGGGCTTTAAAAACGGCACTGATGGCGGCGTTCAAGTGGCCATAGATGCGATTAAAACTGCGGCTAGTCCACATCATTTTCTATCTTTTACCAAAGAAGGCAACTCGGCCATATTCTCGACAACAGGAAACGATGATTGCCATGTCATTTTGCGTGGTGGAAAAACGCCCAACTATAACAGTGCCAGTGTGCAAAATGTTTGTACAAGCCTTGCCGATTCTGGCTTAAAGCCATTATTGATGATTGATTGCAGTCATGCCAATAGTAGTAAAGACTATACCCGACAAAAAGAAGTTGCACGTGATATTGCAGCGCAGATCAGCACTGGCGATGCGCGGATTATAGGCGCAATGGTTGAATCGCACCTGAATGAAGGTCGCCAAGAACACACACCAGGTAGCGAGCTAGCGTATGGAAAATCAATTACCGATGCTTGTTTGGGTTGGCAAGACAGTGTGGAATTGCTAGAAACTCTTGCAGCGTCAGTGCGGGCGCGTCGTAAACAGGTCAACTAAAACGCGTTTTAGCTCATGAATTTACTTAGGACTTATTCGGTAACTTAGCAGTATTACTTGTTGCAATTAGAGCGCATAGTTCGAATCACGTTGAAGCACAATAAATGCAACAACGAATTTAAAAAACTTAACTAAAAGGAATCTATCATGTGGACAACACCAGCAGCTACTGAAATGCGTTTTGGCTTTGAAGTTACAATGTACGTTATGAATAAATAATTAGCTTTTTGCTAATGAACAAAAGGCTGTTGCAAGACAGCCTTTTTTTTGTAAAAAAAAGCTGGCTTCAAATTCATAAAGCCATGCCTTTTTTTGTAGAAAAAGCTGGCTTCAAATTCATAAAGCCATGCCTTTTTTATACGCAGAATTAAAGTAGAATCAAGCTTATTAAGATATATTTGGAGTTGAAGAATTAAATGCACATTCATGTTTTAGGCGCCGCAGCAGGCGGTGGTTTTCCGCAGTGGAACTGTAATTGTCCCAATTGCGATGGGTTACGCAAAGGCACCATTAAAGCTACCAAGCGCACACAATCCTCTATTTGTGTGTCAGGTAATGGTGTAGATTGGGTGCTATTCAACGCCTCGCCCGATGTGCTGCAACAAATTCAAGATTTCGCGCCATTGCAACCTGGGCGCGCGATTCGAGATAGCGGCATTCAGGCCATCGTGTTAATTGACGCGCAAATTGATCATACCACGGGTTTATTTATGCTGCGCGAAGGCAAGGTAAAACGCGAGATTTACTGCACCGATATGGTGTATGAAGACCTAACTTCGGGCAACCAAATATTAAATATTCTCGGCCATTACTGCGGCATTAACCGCCACAATGTGCCGATTGACGGCAAGACGAGTTTTGAAATACCGAATGTACCCAATTTACGCTTTACCTCCGTCGCGCTAAAAAGCGCCGCGCCACCGTACTCGCCGCACCGCAATGATCCGCAAGCTGGTGACACCATCGGTGTGCTCATTGAGGAAATCTCTACTGGCAAAAAATGCTGGTATAGCCCAGGCTTGGGCGAGATAGAACCGCATTTACCGCCTTTGATGAATCAAGCCGATTGTATTATGGTGGATGGCACGTTTTGGACCAATACCGAGATGATTGACATGGGGCTAATGACCAAAACCGCGCGTAGTATCGGCCATAATCCGCAATCGGGCGAGGGTGGTATGATAGAAAAGCTAAACGAATTTGGTCAAGCCAAAAAAGTACGTAAAGTATTGATTCATATTAATAATACCAACCCAATTTTGCGCGAAGATTCAGCAGAACGCGCCATATTGAACGAAAACCAGATTGAAGTAGCCTATGATGGCATGGACATAATATTGTAGGAAAAATGATGAACGCACACGCAAACAATCTACCTTGGACTCGCGAGGAATTTGAAGAAAAACTACGCGAAAAAGGCAAGGGCTATCATATTTACCATCCTTTTCACGTGATGATGTATGAAGGAAAGTTAACCAAAGAACAGCTGCAATGCTGGGTGGCGAACCGTTTTTACTATCAAATTTCGATCCCGATGAAAGATGCGGCGATTTTATCTAATTGTGATGACGTAGAAGTGCGCAAACAATGGATTGTGCGCATTACCGACCATGATGGCGTAGATGTTGACGGCCAAAAATCCGTTGGTGGCATTGAAGCGTGGATTCAATTGGGTGATGCGGTAGGCCTAACCCGTGAGCAGGTGACCAGCTTAAAATTAGTTAGCCCAGGGGTAAAATTTGCGGTAGATGCGTATGTGAACTTTGCTAAACAACGCCCATGGCAAGAAAGTGTATGCTCTAGCTTAACAGAATTATTTGCGCCGCATATTCACCAGCAACGCATTAGCTCGTGGCCGACCATGTATCCGTGGATTAAGGAAGAGGGCTTAAGCTACTTTAAAAAACGCCTTACCGAGGCTAGGCGCGACGTAGAGCAGGGCTTGGGTGTCACGTTAGATTACTTTAGTACCAGCCGTGAAATGCAGCTAAAAGCGTTAGATATTTTGCAATTTAAGCTAAACGTGTTGTGGGTAATTGCTGATTCGATTATGTTGGCGTCTGACGTAGAGATTAAAATTGCTGGCAAGGACTATTTTCATCAGCCTGTTATTGGTTTTAGATAGAGTTAATTTTAAGTAGAAAATTATGGAAAATTTAGCAATCGACCCAGCACTTTCAACCATCAAACACGAAGATGTGTTTGCCATCGCGTTGCACCACCGCTTTCAATGGGAAGAAGCGCAGCAAAGTTACGTAATACTTTTCCCCGAAGGCATGGTCAAACTACATGGCGGCGCGGGCGAAGTCATTAAACGCGTGGATGGCAAGGCGACCGTGGGCGAGATTGTGACCGAATTAAAAGCCGCTTTCCCCGATGCGACTAATATTGAAGCCGATATTATTGGCATGTTCGATATGGCTTATGGCAAAGATTGGATTCGTAAAGTTTAGATTGTCATTGCGAGTGTAGCGCGGCAATCCAGCTTTTTTAGATTGTCACACCAAGTAAACTTGGCTCGCAATGACAACAATTAGGAGTAGCAAAATGACACAAAATTCTTTAGGTGATTCAGCCGTACAAATGGCGGTTCATGCTCAAAATAATGGCGTAGATGCTAGTGTTACGCATACCCAGCCACTGTGGCTGCTGGCAGAGGTGACCTATCGTTGCCCGCTGCATTGCGCGTTTTGTTACAACCCGACGGATTACGATAAACATACGCAAAACGAGTTGAGTACCGAGCAATGGATTCAGGCGTTACGTGATGCGCGCAAACTCGGCGCGATTCAGCTCGGCATTTCGGGCGGCGAGCCGCTATTGCGCGATGACATTGAAGAGATTGTGATTGAGGCGAAAAAGCTTGGTTACTACAGCAATCTTATTACCTCTGGCGTTGGCCTTACTGAAAAGCGCATTCAGGCCTTTAAAGAGGGCGGTTTAGATCATATTCAGCTTTCTATGCACGATATTACCGAAGAAATTAACAACTTTATTACCAACACCAAAACCTTTGAGCTAAAGAAAAAAGTCGCCGCCATGATTAAAAATCACGGCTACCCGATGGTGCTTAACGTGGTAATTCACCGCTATAACATTGGTCATATCAAAGAAATTTTAGAGATGGCCGAAGCGCTGGGCGCGGATTATGTCGAGCTGGCCAACACACAATATTACGGCTGGAGTTTGGTGAATCGCAGCCAACTGATGCCGCTAAAAGAGCAAATTGACGAAGCAGAGCGCATCACCAACGAGTTCCGCCAAAAAGTTGGCAATAAAATGAAAATATTCTTCGTTGTGCCAGATTACTTCGGCAATCGCCCAAAAAAATGTATGAACGGCTGGGGCGAAGTGTTTATGATTGTCACCGCTAATGGTGACGTATTGCCATGCCACTCAGCTCGTGTGTTGCCGAATATGCAATTCCCCAACGTGCGTGACAAGGGCTTAGAATGGGCTTGGAAAGACAGTCCAGCGTTTAATAAATATCGTGGTACGGCTTGGATGAAAGGCCCGTGCGTCACTTGCCCAGAAAAAATGAACGACTTGGCGGGTTGCCGTTGTCAGGCATTTTTATTGAGCGGCGATGCAGAAAGCGCAGACCCTGTTTGCTCGCTTTCCCCCAATCATCATTTAATTGAAAAAGCTATCGAGGACAGTAAAAATCCAGTTTTGGCGTCGCAGCCGATTATTTTTAGAACCGATAAAAATAGTAAAAAATATGCAGCGGGCGATACGGAACGGGTAGAAGAGTTTCACGCGTTGCCATAGTAATTAAAACTACGACCAAAGGCGCAGTTAATGCGCCTTTTTATTTTCACTCCGTCATTCTGAGCGTAGCGAAGAATCCAGTGCAATGTGACTAACAAGTCTGGATTCTTCGCTACGCTCAGAATGACGATGCTAATAATTTGTAAAGTATGCGTTAAACTTGCACCTATGAAACCACAATCCAACATCCTAGTTTTCGTACTCGCCAGCTTGGCCGCGCTAGCGCCTTTTGCCATTGATACCTACTTGCCCGCCTTTCATATCATGGGTGCAGATTTAGTCGCCAACGATGTGCAAATTCAGCAAAGCCTTACTTTTTACCTACTGCCTTATGCGTTGATGACCTTATGGCACGGCGCGATTTCTGACGCAATTGGCCGCATTGCCACTATTAAATGGGGCTTGAGCATCTTTGTATTGGCTAGTATCGGATGCGCGTTTGCACCCAATGTTGAAACGCTGTGGTTCTTTCGCGCACTGCAAGGCGCAAGCGGTGGAGCGGGCAACACGGTAGCGCGCGCCATGGTGCGCGATTTGTTTGAAGGCGCGCAAGCACAGCGCGTGATGGCGACCATTCAGATGTTATTCGGTATCGCACCTGCTATAGCACCCATTATTGGCGGCATTTTGCTAGGGTTTAGCTGGCAAAGTATTTTTATCTTTTTAGCGATTTATGCAGCCATTAGTTTATGGGCAGCGGTCAAGTTTTTACCCGAAACCATGCCGCCAGAAAAACGCCTTAAATTATCGGGAAAAAACGTGCTTGCCAGCTACAAAACCATTTTTAGCGATTCAGAATTTGCCAAAATTTGCATTGCCAGTGGCGCTAATTTTTCTGCTTTTTTTATCTACGTCCTCGCCAGCCCCGTATTTTTAGGCAAGCTTTTACACTTAACCCCGCAGCAATACGCCTATTTGTTCATCCCCACCGTCACAGGCATGGTGCTAGGTTCATATTTAGCAAGACGCGCAGCAGGCAAATACGCTGCAAAAAATGTGATTAAACTCGCCTATATTTGGATGGGCGCGGTTACGCTTTTAAATGCAGCGGCCAGCTTTTTATTACCGACTAATATTATCTACAACATCTTACCCGTTGCCTTATTCAACGTTGGCATGGCGCTGGCAATGCCTATCCTCTCCCTAGCCGCCTTAGATCGTCACCCCAAAATCCGCGGCACGGCAGCTTCAGGCCAAGCGTTTATACAAATGCTGCTATCCACCGTTTCCGCAGGTTTAGTCGTGCCACTAGTGTGGTACGCACCATCTGGATTGGCATTGGCAATGGTGGTTTATTTGTTGATTGGCTGGTTGGTGATGCGGCAAAGCCAGCTTTGGAAAAGCTAACATAAGCTACTTACACATTTTTAAGATATTCATCTCTATATGTGTTGAGAAAATTAGATTAAAATCAACTAACTACTTTAGATAATCGAACTTACCACCTTGCATTTATGCTTACAACACAAACTTTAGATTTATTTCCATTTACGCCAGAAGCCAATACCCACTTAAGCGGTATAGAATCATTTCGTTTTATTGATTTGTTTGCAGGTATTGGCGGATTTCACGAAGCATTAAGCTCGTTAGGAGGCGAATGCGTATTCGCTTCTGAAAAAGATTTACATGCACGTGCCACCTACGCTGCCAACTTTAATATTGCTCCCAATATTTTTAATGATGACATTAGAAAAATATCACCTGATGATGTGCCCGAACATGAGATTTTATGTGCTGGCTTCCCATGTCAGCCATTTTCGCAAGCAGGGCATAAAAAAGGTTTCTCAGATGGGGAAAATTCCGAGCGTGGAAATTTATTTTACTGCATTTTAGATGTGTTGGTCGCCAAACGCCCCAAAGCTTTTATATTAGAGAATGTACGTCATTTAGTGGCGCATGATGAAGGTAAAACATTTGCGTCAATCTTAAAACACTTACATAAGGCGAATTACGAGGTGAGTTACAAGGTTATCAAAGCCTCTGATTTTAATGTACCACAACACAGAGCCCGTGTTTTCATTGTGGGGTTTGACCGCAACCAAGTAAATACAAGCTCAAAATTCCACTTTCCGATACCGATTCCTTTGACTAAAACCATGGCTAATATTTTTAATGCGCCGTGCGAAAAGAAAATTGGCTTTACCTTGCGTGTTGGGGGTAAAGGTTCGCTTATAGCCGATAGGCGAAACTGGGAGTTTTATAGAGTTAATGGCGAGGTTCGGCGAATAGGATTGGACGAAGCTCGTGAAATGATGACCTTCCCCAAAAGCTTTAAATTTCCAGTGTCAAAAACACAAGCAATGAAACAGTTAGGTAATAGTGTATGTGTAGAAGTGGTTAAGGCTGTCGGCGGCTCTGTTGCTCAATATTTACAAAAACACCAAAAATTAGAAACGGACGATTCGATGCAAAATAAGGGTGAAATAAGCGAAGCGTACGCATTACTCAAAATCATTCATCAAAAAGTGTTGCAGTATGGTGATGCTCATGGCTTAGCGCTTAATGAGTCAATTCGCGTATTGAAAATTAAGAATAATAATAAATCAATATCAATCAATGACATATCTATAGATATTGTTTCAGAAGATAGTAGTAATATTACTATAGAAATAGATGATTTAATTACGCAACATGAATTAGACGAGATTGTTATTGCCATTCAACAACAGTCTGGAACTTTTAATAATTCACGTATAGATGCTGCAATCCGCACACTGGGCGAAATTAAAACTAAAGGTACTTCTCGAGAGAAAGCAGATATTACAATAGATTTTAATGATGAAATTCATTATATCAATCAAGGCGTAAGTGTAAAATCATTTATTGGCAGTGCACCCACTCTGTTAAATGCCTCGTCAGCCACTAATTTTACTTATGAAGTGTCGGGGTTAGTTGCTGGCGATGTGGATGTAGTGAATGCAATTAGTACCCGTTCTAAAATTAAAGACCGTGTGGCCGAAATTTCTAGGCTAGGTGGGCGATTCCAGTTTTTAGCTTGCGAAAACAAAACGTATGAATCTAACTTAAGAAAGACTGATTCCGCGATGCCTGAAATACTGGCGGGGGCAATACTTTCTTTTTTTAAGAAGGAATCATCAAATCGTTTATGTGAATATAATCCGCAAGATGCTAATTTAAGTGTAGATGAAGTTCATTGCAGACTACGCGATTTTATTAAATATACTATTCTTGGCATTTTCCCGAATACCGTTTGGGATGGTGAAATATCTGCGAATGGTGCTATTTTAGTTAAGGAAGATGGAAGTTTGGTTTTTTACCATACTAATCAAGAAAAAACCTTGAAAGATTATTTTTACCAAAATTGCTTTTTTGACACACCATCAAGCACTCGTCATCGTTTTGGTAGTTTGTATAAAGAGGGTGGAAAGCTATACTTTAAACTCAATCTACAACTGCGTTTGGCTCAGTAAAGCCCATTAGACTGAGGCTTTACGTATTTTTCCAAGTTAAATAAACCCTGCAATCAAACTCCAGCTGGTGATAATCTGGCTCCATATACTGGCAAAGTTGGTAAAAACTCTTGTCGTGGTTACGCTCTTTTAAATGCGCCAACTCATGTACAACTATCATGCGTAAAAATTCGGCGGGGGTTTCTTTAAAAAAAGACGAAATGCGAATCTCTTTTTTGGCTTTTAGTTTGCCACTTTGTACGCGGGATATGGCTGTATTAAGCCCCAGCGCATGATGTTCTATACTTAAGCGGTTATCGTAAATGACTTTATCTAGCAGTGGCGCGTTGCGTAGAAAGTTTTGTTTTACATCGTTGCAATAATCGTAAAGTGCTTTATCGGTCTGTATGGTGTGGGTGAGCGGGTAGCGCTGCGTGATGTAATCGCCGAGGCTGTTTTGTGCTTGAAGTTGGCGAATTTTATTTTGTAAATCAAGCGAGTAATGCTGTAAATATTTAAGCGATGTAGTCATTGTGTTTGTTTACTTTGCCAATATTGCCTAGCACAGATTTTATGCCACGCCACAATTTAGGCAGCAGCCAAAACATCATCACAATAAACCCACATAGCAAGCCAATAAACACAGCGGGGTGTGCGAAAACCAGCCAGCCGCCTGTGAGTAAAGCGGTTTCTTCGGTAAACGATGCTGTGATGTTACTTACAGGCTCGGGCGAGGTATTAATCAGCGCGCGACTACCCGCCTTGGTGGCATGGGTGACGCCAGCAAGGCTGCCGCCTAATAGGGCGGCGACCGTGGCGATGGCGGGGTCGCTAGTGTTAATCGCACCCATCGCCAGCAACGCGCCTGCGGGGATACGGATAAAGGTTTGAATCGAATCCCACGCGCTATCGACATAAGGGATTTTATCGGCCAAAAATTCGATTGCTGCCAGTGTGCCTGAAACCCCAATAACCACGGGGTTGCTGAGGATGTCGAGCGTAGCGGGTAAATGCACATAGCTAAATTTAGATAGTAAGCCCACTACAAACACGGTGAGGTACAAGCGCAGGCCGCTTGCCCAGCTTAGGCCACCAGCTAAAGCTAAATTTGAAATTAAGTCCATCTGCTTATTACAACATAATTATAAATTTAAAACAAAAAAAAGGAGGCAGAGCCTCTTTTTTTGTCATTGCGGACTTGATTCGCAATCTTACACACTGATTAACAGATTCTGACTTGTGTCAGAATGACAGTATTAAATCACTTATTCAATCAGCAGAACTATTCAATTAAAAGCTCTAGCTTGCCTGGCACGCCATTCATGGCTTCTGCATCTTCTAGCCCAGGTTTGCGCGATGTAATCACGGGCCACAACTTAGCTAGGCGCGCGTTTAAGGCGATAAACTCTTGCTGGTCGGCAGGCACATCATCTTCTGCAAAAATCGCCTCAGCGGGGCATTCAGCTACGCACAGCGTGCAATCGATGCACTCATCAGGGTTAATCGCCAAGAAGTTTGGGCCTTCTACAAAGCAATCCACAGGGCACACATCTACGCAATCGGTAAATTTACATTGAATACAGTTTTCGGTCACGACATAAGTCATTTTTACTATCCTTGCTGCTTAAAAAAGCGAATACGTTATTTTAATTGATTTTTGTGAGTAAATAAAATGAAACAAAGTAAATATCACTTTAATCGTCATTCCCGCGAAAGCGGGAATCTATTTCTTATTTTTACAATGGATCCCCGCTTTCGCGAGGATGACGGAGTTGGGTGAGTTTTTTTAGATAATCATGCCCGCGCCTACAGTATTGTTCGTACTTTCATCAATCATAATAAAAGCGCCAATGGCACGGTTTTGTGCGTAGCTATCTACCATCAGCGGTTGCGCCAGTTTAAAAGTAAGGCGCGCGATATCGTTCATTTTTAGTTCAGTGGCGGGTTGTTGTTCTAGCGTGTTCACATCTACTTTGTAGGTAATTGCGCCTACTTTGGCTTTGCTTTCACGCGTCGTGTGGCGGATTACATAAGTGCGCGCTGGTGACATCGGCGTCTCTGAAAGCCAGCAAACATGAGCCTCTATCTGCTTCACTGGTTCAATCTTGCTACCCGTTTTCACAATCATATCGCCGCGCGAGGTGTCGATTTCATCTTCCAGCAATATCGTCACGCTTTGCTCGGTTTGCGCGCTTAGTAGTTGTGCATCACCAATTTGAATCGCCTTGACTTTGCTTTGGTAACCATTCGGCAAAACAGTAACGGCGTCGCCCACCGCTATTTCGCCACTTTCAATTCTGCCCATAAAGCCTCTAAAGTCGTGCAAATCGGCATCTGCGCTGGCGTGCGGCCTGCACACAAATTGCACTGGGAAACGGAATTCTGCATTTTGCTCTTCATCGGCCGCAGGTGCGGCTTCTAGCATCTCGAGCAGCGTCTCACCTGTGTACCAAGGCATGTTTTCTAGTCTGTCCACCAGCATATC
>JANMOP010000010.1:0-8577 GCA_031369365.1 Methylotenera sp. | reverse complement strand
CCACCCCCCCCCCCCCCCCCCCCCCCCCCCCCCAAACACCCAAACCCCCCCCCCCCCCCCCCCCCCCGGGGGGGCGCCCTAAACCTGCTGAGCAATAAAGAGTGGGGCGAGTTTTTTATGGAAGATATTTTTCACATCAACGCTGGTAAAAGGCTGACAAAATTAGAAATGAAAAATGGCAAAACCCCATTTATTGGTGCATCGGATTCAAATAATGGAATTACTGCTTATGTAGTGAATACGAATAGCTCTTTGGACGCTAATGTATTGGGAGTAAATTACAACGGCAGTGTGGTTGAAAGTTTCTATCATCCGTATAAGGCTTTATTTTCTGATGATGTTAAAAGACTATCTTTTAAGCATATTAACGGCAATGAATTTTTGTATTTATTTGCAAAGTCTGTGATATTGCAACAAAAAAGTAAGTATCAATATGCGTATAAGTTTAATGGAGGGAGAATGTTACGCCAAAAAATTCTCTTGCCTGTAAATAAGCAGGGTGCACCTGATTATGTATATATGGAAAATTACATGAAACACTTGGAATATCAAAAGTTAAATGCGTATTTGCAAGGTAAAGCATCAGTTCAATAGATAACCCATTCAAGCGCGTTGCTGGAGGCTCAGTTATTTTGCATTGGCGCGTTGGTGAAATTGAAAATGCGATATTGCCAATTATTGACCTTGCTAACCAAACCATAATCAGCGAACTTAATATAACAAAGCTTTAGCTTATTAGCGCAAAGCGAGCATTTATTAAACGTTGCCAAGCGCGCGGTAGAAATGGCGATT
Organism: Methylotenera sp.; assembly: GCA_031369365.1. GTDB lineage: Bacteria > Pseudomonadota > Gammaproteobacteria > Burkholderiales > Methylophilaceae > Methylotenera_A. The sequence continues at coordinate 7,785 of JANMOP010000010.1, read as the reverse complement.
GAGCAAGATGAAACGGCTGCAAGCCGCTCCTACAAAAAAGCCTGTCATTGTGGGTGCAGCAATGCAGTTTATATAACATCTTTAAGAATGAGGCGACCCAATGAATACAATTACTGTAACTGAATTAAGGGCTAAGCATGGATATGTTATAGCTAAATTTGGAGGAGATGTAAAATTAACATTGACACGTTACGGTAAACCAATTGCAAGCATCGTATTAATTGATGATACAGAATTACTAAAAATTGAAACGCAAGAATTATCAACAAATGTAATAAAATAGCAGAATAGAAAATAATGCAGGTTTTGAGAGTAGATAATGACCGAACAAAATAATGAAATAACACCAATTGACGAAAACCACGTAATCGCCGAGCGGCGTGAGAAGTTGAAAAGCATTCGCATTGCGACCAATGGCGTGGCTTTTCCTAACGATTTTAAGCCGCAGCATAAGGCGGCAGATTTAGCAGCGGCGCATTCGCAAAAAGAAAACGAGGCGTTTGAAGCGGCACCAGTCAACGTGATAGTGGCAGGCCGCATGATGTTAAAACGCGTGATGGGCAAGGCGAGCTTTGCGACAATTCAAGATGGTAGCGGCGAAAACGCAGGGGCACGTATTCAGCTGTATGTGGCTAAAGATATGATTGGCGAGGACGTTTACGAGCAATTTAAGCATTGGGATTTAGGCGATTTTTTAGGTGCGACTGGGCACTTGTTTAAAACTAAAACAGGCGAGCTGTCGATTAAAGTGACGGAAATTCGCTTGCTGACAAAATCACTGCGCCCGCTACCCGAAAAATTTCATGGCTTAACAGACCAAGAGGTGAAATATCGTCAGCGTTATGTCGATTTGATTGTAAATGAAGAAACCCGTGCGACTTTTGTGGCGCGCAGCAAAGTGGTGGCGGCAATTCGCAACTTTATGATTGGTAACGAATTTTTAGAAGTTGAAACGCCAATGTTGCACCCGATTCCAGGCGGTGCATCGGCCAAGCCGTTTATGACGCATCACAACGCGCTAGATATGCAAATGTTTATGCGTATTGCGCCAGAGCTTTACCTGAAACGCTTGGTGGTTGGTGGCTTTGAGCGTGTGTTTGAGATGAACCGCAACTTCCGCAACGAAGGCCTTAGCGTTCGCCATAACCCAGAATTTACCATGATGGAATTTTATGCGGCTTATACCGATTACTACTGGTTAATGACGTTTACCGAAGATTGCATTCGTGCTGCCGCCATTGCTGCGCGCGGCACAGCGGTGATTTCTTATGATGGACGCGAAGTCGATTTAAGCAAACCGTTTGAGCGCTTAACAGTGATTGGCGCGATTCAAAAACATGCGCCGCAATATACATTACAACAGTTAAATGATGTTGATTTTTTAAGAAAAGAACTTAAAAAACATGACGTGGAAGCCAATAGCCATGCGGGTGTTGGCTCGTTGCAATTAAGCTTATTTGAAGAAGTGGCAGAAGCAAAATTGTGGAACCCGACTTATATTATCGATTACCCAGTTGAAGTATCACCCTTAGCGCGCGCTAGTGATCAAGACCCTAAAATCACCGAGCGCTTTGAGCTGTTTATCACAGGCCGCGAATTCGCCAATGGCTTTAGCGAGTTAAACGACGCCGAAGACCAAGCCGCGCGCTTTAACGCGCAGATGAAAGCCAAAGAAGCAGGCGACCAAGAAGCCATGTATTACGACGCCGATTTTATTCGCGCGTTGGAATACGGTATGCCACCGACGGGTGGCTGTGGCATAGGTATAGATCGCTTAGTGATGTTGATTACCGATAGCCCCAGCATTCGTGATGTGATTCTGTTTCCGCACATGCGACCAGAAGCTTGATTTTATGTAGGAGCGACGTCCTAGTCGCGATAATGCACTAAACAAAAGTTGCCTTCGCGACGAGGACGTCGCTCCTACATACGACTTTTCAAGCGATTTATCGCTTAGAAAATCGGAGTGCCAGTGGTACCAAAGCCGTCTTTTTAGACGGCTTTTATATTGTGGAAAATGTACAACAACTGGTTACAAAAATAGTTCTTTGTCATCAATTTGTCATATAAATGTCTCAATATTCGCCTGTTGAAAATCTTAACTAAACATTCTCACAGGGGTTTTAAAATGAATTTTAAATTACATAAATTAGTAGTAGCAACGCTAGCAGGCTCATTTTTATTAGGATTCGGTGCAAATGCAATGGCCGATAGTACCGATGATATTTTAAATGCGTTAATCGCTAAAGGCGTTTTAACTGAAGAAGAGGGTGCGCTGTTAGTTAAGGGTCGCGAGCTTGAAAAAGACACTAAAACAAAAAAACCAGAATTGATTTTTAAGGATGGTATGACCATTGCTACTCCAGACGGAAAACACAGTATATCTTTAGGTGGCCGTATTCATGCTGATTATCGTAATTTTGATCATGGTAATAACGAAAATAAAGTCTCACCTACTGGTGTTGGTATTGGAAATACTCCCAATGAGTCAGATACATTTGATGTACGCCGCGCGCGGATTGAGCTAAAAGGTAAGTTTTACGAGTATTATGATTTTCAATTATCAGGTGATTTTGCAGGCCAAACCAACGGTAATACGGGTGCCACATTGGATCAAGCTTGGGTAAATATTGGTTATTACAAACCTATTCAAGTAAAAATTGGCCAATTTAAAGTGCCATTAAGCATGGAACGTAAAATGAGCTCTAACGCGCTTGATTTTATGGAGCGTAGTTTACATGACACGTTAGGTAGTTATGAGGATCGCGGTGCGATGATTTGGGGTATACCGAAAGATGGCCTTACTTATGCACTTGCTGTAGTCAATGGTGAAGGCAATAAAAACCGAAACGATGCTGACAGCCGCGTAAGTGAGCCAGAGCTTCAATTAAATGGTACAGTTAACTTTGCGCAATTGATGGAAAATAAAGATGCGGTTTATCATGTGGGTTTGGGCTTTTCTGACACCGATATTTCTAAAAACAATAATGCAAGCGGTACTGGTGCAGCGCAAACAGCAACTACAGTGGCAAGTCCCGCAGCTGATAATACCTTTTGGTTTGCAGGTTCAAACCAAGCTAGAACCGAAGGGCGTGGTCTAAACTTTTTGCGTATGCCTGGTTTAATTAGTGCAAATGGCGTTGATAATGATGTGAATCGTAAGCGTTATGCTGTGGAAGGTGCAGTTGCATTGGGTCCTGTTAAAGTCACTGCGGAATGGCTACGCAACAGCTTTAGTGGCGATTTAACAGCAACTCAATGTTTTGATGCTGATGTAGATGCTTGGTATGCGTCTGCAATGTGGAATATAACGGGTGAAAAATTTGCTGATTTTTATAAAGAGGGTATTTTCACTGCGGTAAAACCTACAAATAACTTTGACTTTGGTAAAGGCGGTGGTTTATGGCAAGTGGGTGTCAGATACTCGCATTTTGATGCTAGCGATTTTAATAATTCGACATTTGTAGGCACTACTGTAGTAAACAATGTAAATAGAATTGCCGTAAATACAGCAGCAAGCACAAACACTTTTGAAGCAGATGCGTTTACGTTAGGTTTAAATTTTGCGCCAACGCCTAACACGCGTTTTATGCTAAATTATATTGAAACAAGATTTGATACGCCTATCATAGTCGAAGGTTCATTAGAAGATAAAGAACGCGCAATTACCACACGTGCGCAATTTAACTTTTAATTATTTTTTGTTATTTATAAATTAAAAAAACCCGCTTTTGCGGGTTTTTTTTACGACTGAATTTACAGCTAGAAAGGTTTTAGAAGCACTTCGGGTATAATTTGCTTAAACATTATAAAGGTTAGTGCATGTATAAACACCCAGAATTAAACCGCGATGATTTAAGCCCGCAACAAGCGCTTGATATCTTAATTGAAGGCAATTATCGATTTGTCAACAATTTAAGTGCTAGTAAAGATACGCAAACTTTTGTAGAAATGACAAAAAATAAGCAGCATCCGTTTGCTGCTTTTTTAAGTTGTAGCGATTCACGCGCGCCAGTAGAATTACTGTTCGATCAAGCCTTGGGCGATATTTTCAGTGTGCGCTTAGCGGGCAATATCGCATCAGATAAATGTATTGGCAGTTTAGAATTTAGTACTAAATATTTGGGTAGCAAATTGATCGTGGTAATGGGTCACAGCAGTTGTGGCGCGGTAAAAGCAGCTTGTGATGACTTTAAAGATGGTCATATTGGCGAAATTATTAATATGATTAAACCTGCTATTCGTCATGAAAAAACTGTGTTGGAAGGTAGAACTTCTAAAAACGAGGATTTTGTACAAAAAATTTGTGAGTTGAATGTGCGCTATCAAATAGATCAAATTATTCGTACCAGCGATATTATTCAAGACATGTTGCAAGCCAAGCAAATTGGCGTTGTAGGCGCAATGTATAATTTAGCCAATGCGCAAGTTACTTTTTTTGAAGATAGTTTTTTAAACTAAGTGTTGAAGTATAAATAAAAAAATGGGATCTTTTCAAAAAAGGTTGTTAATTGCGTTTGCTGCCTTAGCGCTAGTTTCAGTTATACAAGGCGTTATGGGCATATGGGCTATTAATTTAGCGGTGCAAAATGTTCAACGCGGTCGAGTAGCCAGTGATTTACTAACGCAATTTTTAGAGTTATCAGCCAATAAACAACGCTTAAAAACTTGGCTAGCCCAAACACTTATTAGTGAGCAACCCGATAATAAAACTAGATTGCAATTGCAGCAAGCGATGTCTTTGGAGCTGGAAAAGCTGGCTTCACTTGCAGAAAAAGCGCGCGAGTTAGACGGCGACAATGCATTGACGCTTGAGGAACATTCAAAAAGAAAAGATGCACTAAAAACGCTTAGCCAAGGCATTGAAACACTTAACATTTCACTAACAGATGTGTTTCCTATACCTAAAGGTACGGATCCAAAAGTTGCTTGGAAGTCTATCAGTAAAAAATTTGATGTGGCAGAAGGGCGCGATTTAAGAACGCTACTAACAGAAAGTATAGAGCGCGAACGCATGGCTTTAGCCAGAGATCGTGCGGTGGCAGATACATCGTTGCAGCTATTAATTAGAATAGGATTAGGCGCTACTTTGACTTTGGCTTTAGCTTCTATATTGCTTGCTGTGTATTTTACGCGCGCACTTAGACGGCCATTAGAGGACTTAAGCAAGGGTGCGTTGGCATTACAAAGTGGTGATTTATTACACCGTATTCCCGATACGCGGCGAGATGAATTTTCACGGTTAGCGCATAGTGTAAACAAAATGGCGGGTGAGCTTTACAGCCACCGCTTGCGAGAAGCTGAGGCGAGACAACAGCTAGAACAACTTGTTCAAGCACGCACTAACGAGCTTGAATTGGCTGTAGAGAAGCTAGAGAAACTAGATTTAAGGCGTCGACAGCTATTTGCCGATATTAGCCACGAACTTAGAACCCCAACTACCGCAATCAGGGGTGAGGCTGAAATCACGCTTAGGGGTCGTGACAAACCGCTTGAGGAGTATAAAGTGGCACTTACTCGCATTGTAAGTGCTTCGCAGCAATTAGGCTTAGTAATTGATGATTTACTAACGATGGCGCGCAGCGATATTGATATGTTGGCGCTTGAGCGTGTTAACTTAGACGTTAATTTGCCTTTGAGAGAAGCTGTTTCACATGTGCAAATGATGGCTAATGCAAAAACCATTCAAATTGATACTACGCTGGCAGATGAAGTGGTGGTGCTTGGAGATTTGCAAAGATTACGGCAATTATTCACGCTTATTTTGGAAAATGCAGTCAATTATTCTCACCCTAATCAAACAATTCAAGTAAAAAGCGCTATTACAGATTTGCCCAGCCAAGCCCCGCATTGGTGCTTAATTATTAGCGATGAAGGCATTGGTATAGCGCCTGAAGAACTGTTGCATATATTTGAGCGTAACTACCGTAGTGCAAGCGCAAGAAAATTGCGTCCAGAAGGCAGCGGACTTGGCCTGCCGCTTGCAGGCGCTTTGGTTAGAGCGCATGGTGGACATATAGAAGTAAAAAGCCAACCCAATATTGGTACTGAGGTTTATATTTGGTTGCCAATCACCAGTGAGCGAGTAGTGAATTGATTAATATTCCATGATCAATATTCTAGTCGTTGAAGATGATATTCGTGTTGCTGATTTTTTAGAGCGTGGCTTGCGTGCAGAAGGCTATCGCGTGCAGGTAGCCAAAAATGGATCTGATGGCTTACGTATGGCGCAAGCTTTGGCCCAACAATCCATGCAACAAAATGAAGCAAGCGTCGTGCTGATGGATGTCATGTTGCCTGGCATGAATGGCTTAGACGTTTGTCAACAATTGCGGGCAACTGGTGTTGCATTGCCAATTATGATGTTAACAGCGATGGGCACACTAGAAGATCGCGTAACAGGGCTTAAATTAGGCGCAGACGACTACTTAGCTAAGCCGTTTGCCTTTGAAGAGTTGCTAGCTAGGATTGAGGCATTGGCTCGTCGAGCTAAAGACTTTCGTACAAGCGCGCCTAGTAAGCTAACTGTGGCAGATCTCGTATTGGATTTAGACACTATGCGTGTGACCAGAAATGGTAACTTAATTGCGCTTACCTCCAAAGAGCTTGCTGTACTTGAACTGCTCATGTCTGCGCCAGGCAGACTTTACAGCCGAGAGCGTATTTTGGCTAATGTTTGGAGTGTTAACGAAGACCCACTCACCAATATCGTTGATGTCTATATCAGGCGTTTGCGTAGCAAGGTCGATGAAGGCCACTCAAACTCTCTAATCCACACGCAGCGTGGCCTTGGCTATCGGCTAGAAGACACTTCGAAACAAAAATAACATTACGCTAGACTCGCCGATTACAGGACGCGCTACATTGATTTAGGATTTTTAATTAGGCGTTTTATTAGATTTAAGCGGCTTAAAGTCAGTCGCAAAAAGGCTCATACACCTGTATGAGCCTTTTTTAATGTTGCTTTGTAAACATGAAAGGTTTACAGGTTATAAAGCTCATCAAATTAACGTCGTTCATCTTCCATTAATAATCCCCTAAGTTTTCGTTCATTTATTGCATTGGTAACGTTAATTTACGTTATTTATAATCAATTTCATTAAATTATAAGGTTGTTAGAAGTTCTTATAATTAATTTAGTTTGATGACTAAAACCACTATATTACATTTTTTTAAGGATTAACCGATGAAATCTCTATCTCTAACTCTCTCAACACTGGTGCTGACAGGTTTGTCATTAACTGCTTGTGCCGCCACCCCTACCAATACCAATAACGCTGCCACTACAGCCACTACCGTGGTCAATCAATCGATCACCGAAACCGAGGTTCTGGGTGCCCAGAAGGCTTGGTGCCAAGCATTAGTTGACATCAGTAGCACTTATGCTAAAGATGGCCAGCCAGCGGCCAAGGCTCTGGCGGAAAAAGTGATTGACGGCGCCTATGGTTACCAGATGGGAGCGGTGTTGTTCAAGCCTACGCTCACCGTTACTCCACAAACATTTCGCACTACCCGCGCTGGCGCTTTGTCCTACTTCGTTGGCGGCGACCCTGATTTTCCAAAAGACACGGGTTTTGCTCTAAAAGGCTGGACTAAATGTGAATCTCAAAATGCTGGAATTTTCATCACAGGCGACTCGGCCACTAGCATGGGCAATGTGATGGTTACTAACAAAGACGGTAAAGTCACCACCGTTGATAAGACATGGACATACGTCAAAGATGACGCTGGCAACCTGCGCATCGTTGTTCACCACTCATCACTGCCATACACTGGCAAGTAAGA
>JANMOP010000031.1:0-37171 GCA_031369365.1 Methylotenera sp. | reverse complement strand
ATCATCGCCATACACGGGGTAAAACTCGTCAGGCTGAATATCGCGGAATAAGCGATCCTTTTGCGCTTTTTCAGAATCGTAAGCTAGGGTGAGCAAGTAATCGCCTTTTACTTTACCTTTTAAAAACAAAGCAGCACGTGCACCAGCCGAATTTTTGCCATTAGCACTGGTGCGTGAAAAATGCCGCCTCTCTTGTTCAAAACCATCTTGCGCGCGCGGAGGTTGCAAGGCTTTACTATTCAACTTGCGTAAGTTAATTGCACCTTCAATGATGCCAGCCGCTATCATTGGGCGTAACTCTGGAATAAATTTAAGCAAAGCGCTCGCTTTAATATCACCCGCCGAGACTATTACCTCAGCTTCTGTTGGTTCAATCGGCGAGGTAATGGGCAAAGTAATTTCGCCATTTTCAGCAAAAAGTTGTATGCCTGGCTCTTTTTTATCTAAATCTTGTAGTTGCCAACCATCGATGCCAGATTGCAGTGTAATAGGGATGCGTGCGCGCACAATCACGCCGTCTGCATCAGTAATACTGATGGCCAGCTTGGTAATGGTTTTACCATCCGCAGGTATGCCGTTTTTAGGGTGGCTGATGTTCACTCGGCTAAGTTTGCCTGGCACGGTCACTTGTATCATCACTTTGCCGCGCGCATTGCCAAAACTATCGCTTTGCTCAGCTTCTAGTGTATTAAGGCCTGGTTTAAGGTCAACACCCACATACTCCCAGGCCTCTGCACCAGTTGATTGCAACACGCTTTTTTTACCAACGCGGTTAGCCGCAGTTTTAATGCCGTTAACATTTAAGCTAAAAGTGCTTCTAATGGCACCTTTTATAATCACATTAGTTTGCGACACGCCTAACACTTGCTTATTAGTGGGCGATAGAATTTGTAAACTGTTATCCAGTGTGGGTAATAGTGCATCTATATCTAGCGTTTGGTTGGCATTTGTCGCAGTGTTGACCAGATTACTGTTCACTGCAGCACTGTTAACAGGTGTTTTAGGTGCGATTCTGCTATTTGGCAAAGTAGCGTTAGTATTATTTAAAGTATTATCGATAGCGCTATTGATAGCTCCATTGCTTAATGCCTTGCCGACAATGCCGCTAGCAGGCAAGGCTTTTTCGTCTATGATTTGAATATCGCTATTGGCGCGGAATAGTGCCGCCACTGCTGCTTGGCTTTCAGGGTTATTTTGATTCAATTTTACCCGAGTATCAATTTCCTCCAGCACGCTTGCATCACAGCCCGCAATGGCAAAATTGGCTTTCAGCAATTGACCACTTTTCATATCTACAAATCGGCTGCCTGCGTCTTTAGCGTTTCTAAAATCAAGCGCTTCTAATGTTGCGCCTTGAGGCAAAGTGGTGCTATCTAGCTTAAGCACATGGGTGAGTGCGCGCACATTATAAAAACTAAATTTACCTTCGCTATCGGTAATTATATAAGTGCCATCTTGCATATAAAGCCGCACACCTGGTACACCGCGCTCGCCTTTATCTTGTTCTTTATCTAAATTGCAATCGGCAAATACTTTACCTGTAATAAAGCCACGGTCGCTAAATACGCCTGGTAGCACTTTTACAATTGCGCTAGATAGGTTGCTCACTTTACCTAAATTACCTGCTGTGTTTAGGGTGGTAGTGGCTTGGGCAGTATTAGTGCCGTTGCCTTGCAGCGCGCCAACGCCCACTTTTAAGCGATAGGTTAAGGTGAGTGTGGTGGTATCAGCAATTGACCCGACATGAAAAATCAAGTTTGGCCCCACGCCGCCATCTGGCTCTGTTAGCGGCAAGGGCGGGGTGTTTAATGTTTGTTTGCCGCCATTAACGAGCATACTGTTGCGCACATAACTAAAGCCCGCGGGTAAATTGTCGAATACAAAAACCTGACCTAATAATTGGCCGCTGGTGTTTTTAACTTTGATGGTGTAATCAACAAATTCACCCAGCTCTACCGTGCTGCGCGAGGCGGATTTTTCTATGAATAAATCATTTAAGGCGCTGGCGTCTAGCGGCACATCAATCGTCACTGGGCCTGTAGCCAAGTTCACCAAAAAAGTGCCGCCATAAGAGCCTGAAGGATCTGTATTGCGGCCTGGCGGCAATAAAGCGGGTGCAAATTGTGATGGAAAACTAAAGCCAGCAGGCGGCGTAATGAGCAATTTATAAGTACCAGGATCAACTGCGGGAAACTGATAGCTACCATCTACACCCGTTACCACAGAATTTGGTGCGCCAGGTGAGCCATTGGCAAAATTTACTGTTGCTGGTGTAAAGACTGTACCATTAAGTACGAACAGCTCAACCTTTGCGCCCGCCACGGGTACATTGCTACGGCTATCGTAAACTACACCGTTAGGATCAATCAGCAAATTAACGACAATAGCCGTAGAGCCACAACCCACCATACTAGCGTTAACTCTGGTATTTTTTGTCACGCTAAGTACACCATTACCCGCAATAATGGCGCTGGCAATATTAGACAGTGGCACGTTAGGAATAATTTGAAATACGCCAGTATTAACGCCTGTTTCAGTGGCAATTAAGTTCTCAATATCGCCAGTGATTGATGTTGTGAGAATCACGGTGTAGGTTTCTACCAGTACAGGATTAACGTTGCACTGTGCCGCGTCTGATTGAACGTAAAGACTTGGTGCTGAGGAGCTAGATACATTAATGGGTACACCATAGCTGTTATTGGCATAAAAATTGATGATGGGTGATAGTAAAGGAACAACGGTTTTGGTTTGATTTGAAGTTAACGTGGTAGCGCTTGGATTAATACCATCCATAAACAGCATTTGTGCTGAATTAAAAATATCGCCACTGGCATTGCTGTTAATTTTTACGCTAAAGGTACGCGTCACATTTTGCCCATCATTGATGCTAGCAAAACCAAAGCCTACTGCATCTACTAAAGCTAAATTACTGGGTGGCAGGCTGGTGTAGGTGTGTGTTGGGCTGCCGATAGTGTGGTAAAGCGGCACTGCCAATCCAATTTCACCTAAGGATACAAATGTGGTGTTTGCTGGAATAATGTCTCGTAGCAATACTTTTGTACCAGCCACGCCATCAACAGTAATAGGCACACTTGTGGCGGCGGCGCTGCCACTATTGGTGGCACTTAAAGTATAAGTGAGAATATCAGACGGCACTGCCGATAACGCAGAAACAGTTTTTGAGAGTTGAATTGTGGCACCAAGCGCAGTAATCACGGAATCAGTAATAGTTTGAGTTGCGCCCTGTGCTTGGCTAGTGGCAGTGATGTTTATGAGGGATGTTTGCCCTAATGGCACTGTGGTGGCCACTAAGCCTTGCAATACAAAATTAGCGCTTTGCCCAACTGGCAAATTAACAGTGCCGCCCAAAGCCAATACTGGCTCATTCGGGTCAGCAATGCCGTTGCCGTTGCTATCTCGCACCAACGTTAGGCCAGTTAAGTCGTAATTATCACCTGCGGCGTTGCTAAACGTTATAGCGTAAGTGCTGGCTGTATTGCCTGTATTAGTCACTATAAAGGGCAACGAAGCAAAAGAACCTGGGGCACGATATATCGTTAGCGGTAGCGCGACCAAAACTTTTTCTACAGGCTGAACAATGACTTTAACTGTATTAGAAAATAACGTGTTGTTAAAACCAGCGCCAGTGTCAAAATATTGAATTTTAGCTTGGTTGTTGAGGGTGCTGCCAGCAAGCGGCGCTATTGCATGTGCTACCGTTACCAATAATAGTTGCAACATTATCGATTGCAGAAAAAGTAAGGTCGCACGCGCGATTGTTTTGTGCACCAACTTTTCCTTTATTAACGGCTACGGCTTAATTGTTGAATGGACATAGGCATTTTTAGCCTACGAGCTAACTAATTTTGTAACTTATTTAATTAGCTATATTTTTATACTTAATTTTTTAATTATTTTTTTACTAAATTTTTCTAATGGCACTTGTAAAAATATCATTAAAAAAATGGGGAGAGACGTTGCTCTCCCCACAGTTAATTGCTAGCTATTACTGATCAATCTTCACACCAAAGTTAAGCACTACTGAAGCTGATGGCGTTAGCGTACCTACTGCGGCGCTTATTGTGCCAGCTGCAAGATTTGCAGGTGCAGTCACAGGACTTACTGGAACCGTAGCCGCTGCAACAGTGCTAGTGTAGGTGGTAGATGCTGGTGTACTATCGCTCACCACCAACCCTGTCACATTAGCATTGCCGTTGTTAGTGGCGGTGATTTGGTAGCGAATACATGCGCCAGGTATTGCACCAGCAGTAATAGTTGCAGTTGAGTAAGCAGTATCTGCTGTACCATCACATGCCGCATCAAGTGCTTGTGCTTTAATTAATACCACGTTGCCAGAGATGACAGTTGTAGCATCAAGAGCAGTTGCAAGTGGCGGTGCTGGTATAGCGTTAATTACACCAGCAGTAGTTGCAGTTAGCGTGGTCGTATCAACCACACCAATGCCCACGCCTGAGCTGGCAGTTACTTTCACCAGCAATTGCTTACTTTGGTTAATGGCAAAAGAACCTAAATCTGCCGCACTGTTAATTACCACGTCAGTTGCATCAATCACGTTATTGTTGTTAAGGTCTAAGTACGCGATTGAAGTAAAGCCAGATGCCTGTGATTCAGCCAAGCTTAGCAATATAGTGCTTCCACCAATGCCGTTTTCAATCACGTTACCTTCATTGGTAATGGTGTGGGTATAAACCACGCTACCACCTGGGAACACTTGGCCGATATTGTTTGGTGTCAACACAACACTACGTACCGTGTTGATAATCACCGCATCGGTTTTCAGGTCAGTAGCGCCTGTAGAAGGCGATGTAACTGTGAAGGCGATGCTTTGACCAGGTGCAACAATGGCCGCTTGACCAGCAGGAATTGTCACATCTGCATACACCAGTTTATTACCAAGACCAGCAACAATACCAGTGTTAGAAATCACGGCTTCTGCTGAATCACGGAACACCACTGTCCAACCTGCTGGTAATCCTGTTGCTGCTAGGTTGTAAGTGTCACCAGTAGCACCAGTATTATTAGCAAACAAGGTGAAACGTGTGGTTGTACTAGGATTGGTGCTATTGGTTGTAATAATGGTAGCGCCTGTAGCACCAGCACCTGGAGCGCCTGGAAGCGCTGAAGTGTTGGTTAAATCGACTGTGCTGGCAGCAATAGCAGTCAAGGTGTCAGTTGCAACCGCTGTTGCAGCTGGGTTAAACTTAGAAGTAGCAGTTTTGCCAACGCTGTAAGGTCCACCTGTTGCGCCTGCTGGCAATGTCACTTTTAACACTACCGTATAAGTGCCGCCTGCCGCAACCAATCCAGTATCTGGTGTGCTGTTGCCGTTGGTATCTATTAATGGTGTTACACCATCTGATTTATACAACGTGTAAGCGCTACCTGCTGGGAAGCCAGTACCTACGGTAATATCAAAACTATCAGGCGCGTTGCCAGTGTTAGTTAAAATATTGTTGAAAGTAACCGTGCTACCTTGCGTTGCACTAGCAATCGTTTGACCAGTAAATGTAACACTGGCTGTTTGATTAACCGTAAACACAAAGGTATTGGTATTGACCGCAGGAACTGCCGCCACACCATCGTTGTATGCATAATTAGCCGTATTGTTTAATACGCCAGCCGTTAAGCCAGCATTAATATTTACCTGGAAAGTTATCGTACCTGATTGGCCAGCTGCAACCGTATTAATGATGCCAGTAACTGTATTGCCCGTTACGCTGTAATCAATAGTTGGGCCAGTACCTTGTACTGCACCAGTTGCATCAGTTAGCACAGTCGCACCCGTTACACTCCAACGACCTGAACCTGCAGCATAAGTCATGCCTGCTGGTAGAGCATCAGTTAAAGTAACGCCTGTAGCTGCTGTATTACCCGTGTTGCTATAGTTTAAGGTGACTGTATAAGGGCCAGAGCCAGCAGCACCTGATATTGCACTCATTGATTTATTCACGTTGATAACCGCATTGTTGGTTATCGTCGTTGTGTCAGTTACCGTAGCAAGCGTAACAGGGGTAAACACAGACGCTGCTGTCACCAACATAGTATCTATTTGGCCACTGGTTGCAGTGGTTGGCACATTACCCACCGCCACAAAGCGGAACACAGCGCCAGATGCAAGTGCCGTAGTGCTAGTGATGGGGGTGGTGTTATCTGCCACGCCGTCGCCATTAGCATCGACATAGAAAGTAACCGAACCAAAGACAAACGTGCCTGAGTTAGTTTGCGTTAAATTGTAAGTATCAGTGCCGTTACCCGTATTAGTTAAAGTGAGTGGATAACTTACTTGACTACCTGCGGTAACCGTTTTAGCTAAATCAGACGTTAGCGTGAGTGCGGCTACTTGCTGCACGATGGTAGTCACGATGTTAGAGGTTACATTTTGTGTAACGTTGGCTTGATCGACATAAGAGGCAGATGCCTGATTGCCAATACTTGTGCCTGCCAGTGGTGCGGCCGCGTGAGCAGCCCCCATAAACACAAAAAAAGCGGCAATTGCCGCTAATCCGCGCGAAACACCGCTAAACTTTGTTCCAATACTGGAACACGCACTCGTTACACTTAACATTTCCTATCCCCTTTAACTGCATGAATTAAAACTGACTATTTTGAATTAAAACAAAAATAACAACATAATTGATTAAAACATTTTTATATAATTTTACCTACTATGTTTGCAGATAATTATAATTAAACAGCACTTTATTTACAATTATTTACAATTTGTATGTTTTGCACCACATTATTGTGCTGGTTGGTGACTAGCTAAAGCGCTTAGTTTTAAGTGCCTAAATTTACTTGGACACAGCACTTGATGCGGCGGCTTGGTTAACGCGAACGCGAGCACTCACTTCAGCCTTATTTTTTTCTGCCAAATCAGCCAGTTTCCATTTTAAAGCGCGGTATTCTGCTAACGGAACTAACTGTTCTTCTAGCTTACCATCTGGTTTTTTTACCATGCGTTTAAGCGGCATAGCTGCGAAGTTTTTGCCGTCAAGACTTGCCATTGCGCCAGCAGGCTTTGCGCTACCTGCTACATAGGTCGTGCCATCTGGTATAGGCAAATTAGCTGTAATCTGCTTGAGCAATGATTTGCCGTTATTTTGATAAACCACCTGATATTCAAGCAGGTCATCAGGCGCTACTTTATCTGCTGGCGATAACACTTCTTTTTTATCCGCTCCGCGAGTTACTTTATAGGCCGCCAGTTTTACTTCTACTGCGCCTGTTGGCTTAGCCGTGGCTGTTGGCGTAACATTGCCCGCTGAGGCGCTAATTGAGCCAAGACTTAATAAACACGCTGCGGCCAATAAGCGAAAATTAAACTTATTCATAAAAACTCCCTTTAAAAATTATAAAAAATGACTGGCTAAAATTTGGCAAAGCAGAATGATAACGTACTTGGTGCGTAAACGTTTACCCTTTAGATAAGCATCGTTATAAAGCGATAAGATATTAATCGCTTTGAATATAATTGATTATTTAGATTATTGACAAGCTAATTTGCTTTATTGGATTGATTTGAACAAAGACTTCGAGACAGCAAAATAGGCGGACACCAAGCCGACGATTAAGGACAGCAAGCAGGTGATGCCGCTAGTGTATAAGCTGGGTAGGCTTAATGAAAAATCGGTTTGATATTCTGCTGCAAGTGGGGCGAGTGATTGGTTGAATAAATAGATCACCACAAAAGTAATCACTAGCGCGAATAGACCGCCAATTAAGCCATACAGCGCACCTGCGTATAAAAAAGGGCGGCGAATAAAGCTTTTGGTTGCGCCAATTAAGCGGCTTAATTCGATCTCTGCCTGTTGCGTTACAATTTGCATTCGTACAGTATTGCCAATCACCGCCACGAGCGCAACGGCAAGTAAACCAGTGAGGATAAGCATGATTTTTTTGCCTAATAGCAACAAATAATTCAGGCGCTTAATCCAAGCGCCATCCACAATCACCTCTTCAACGCCGTCCAATTTGCTTAAATCATTTTTCAAGTTTTCGATTGATTCAACATCCAGCTTGCTAGGCTCGACAAAAAACGCATCTGGCAAAGGGTTTTTTTCAAGTGAGTTTAATACCTCATTATTAGCATTGGAGGTTTGCAGTTGGTTAAGCGCTACCTCTTTAGTCACAAACTTAAAAGTTTTAATCGCAGTATTTTTTTCTAGCGCCAATTTAACGGCTTGCACGCTATTTTCGCTATTGCTTGAATTTAAAAAAACGCTGATTTGCGATTCACTTTTTACATTGTTTGCGAGGCCGCTAACGCTTTCAAGCACCGCGTACATGATGCTTGGCAAAGCAAGTGTAACGCCAATCGCTAAACAAATTAGTAGTGTGCTGAGTTTATTGGCTTTAAAGCGGCGCAACACTAGGCTAAGCGCTTGCGTGTGTTGTGCTAGCCATGCATTCATGTAGAAACCTCAGTGGCCACTAACTTACCATGGCCTAGATGCAATATTTTATTACGCTCGTTTACGTTACCTAGCGCATCATGTGTGGCAATAATCACCGTCACGCCCACCTGCTGAAAAGCCATAAACAGCGTTAAAATATCCGCCGCGTAGTGGCGGTCTAAATTCCCAGTTGGTTCATCCGCAATCAGTATCGATGGCCTAGAAACCACCGCCCGTGCGATTGCTAGGCGTTGCTGTTCGCCGCCAGAAAGTGTAATCGGCATGGCTTTTTCTTTGTTTAACAAACCCACTTTATCTAGCGCAGCGCGAATCCGTTTGCCCGCATCAAGCCCAGTAATACCATTAATCGCCAATGGCAGCGCCACGTTGTGATAACAGTTTCTATCGTACAAAAGTTTGTGATCTTGAAACACCAAACCAAATTTACGCCGAATATAAGGCAGTGTGACGTCTTTTAGTTTGCTCACATTTTGATTGTTGATTAACACCGTGCCCGAAGTCGGCCGCTCAATGGCCGCCATCAGCTTTAGCAACGTGCTTTTGCCTGCGCCAGAATGTCCAGTAACGTACACCAGCTCACCTTGCTCAATAGCAAAGCTTACACCTGTAATGGCCTCGTGGCTGCCAGGGTAGCGTTTGGTGACGTTGTCGAAAGTAATCATATAGTTTTAAAAATTTTGTATAGTCGCCAAAGTATAGGACATCCTATAACTAATTGTAAAATGGTTGAAATTGACAAGTTTCTTAAAGAGGCGAAATTAATTGTATGTGTAGATGCGTCGGATGAAAAAAAATAGATTATTGAGGTAAAAGTAACGCTTGAAATAAGACTTTGCAAGCCTAGCATGAATAAAATACTAGAGACTAAAAAAAGCCAGCGATTCTTTATGGTTTTCCACGCAAAGAAAGTAGCTATTAAACCTATTACTATCGGTGCAAAAACGAGGTAGTAAAAAATATCCATATTTTAATCAAACAATGCATCCACAAATTCAGTCGCGCTAAACGGCCGTAAATCGTCAATCGCCTCACCAATGCCAATAAAGCGAATCGGTATTGGTCTTGCTTCGGCAATCGCAGCAATGACGCCGCCTTTGGCTGTGCCGTCTAGCTTGCTTAAGACCAAGCCTGTCACACCAAGCGCGTCATCGAAGGCTTTCACTTGACTGACTGCGTTTTGGCCAGTGTTGGCATCAATCACCAGCAGAATTTCGTGCGGCGCGCCAGGGTAGGCTTTGTTGATAACACGTTTTACTTTGCTAATTTCGTCCATTAAGTTATTTTGTGTGGGCAGGCGGCCAGCGGTGTCGGCGATGACAATATCAATTTTTTTGGCGATAGCAGAATTGACCGCATCAAAAATCACCGCCGCTGGGTCGCCACCCTCGCTGGCGACTACATGCACGTTATTGCGCTCGCCCCACACTTGCAATTGCTCGCGTGCGGCGGCTCTGAAAGTATCGCCCGCAGCGATTAACACGCTGTTGCCTTGGCTTTGAAATAGTTTGGCGAGTTTGCCGATGGTGGTGGTTTTGCCCGCACCATTCACACCTGCAAGCATAATCACAAAGGGCGCATGGTTATTGGTCTGCAGAGGTGCTTCTAATGGTTGTAAAACAGCTAATAATTCTGCCTTTAAAGCAGATTTAAGCGCAGAAGTATCTTCTAAGCTGTCACGCTTAACGCGTTTTTTTAAGTTGTCGAGTAGCTTATGCGTGGCGGCAACGCCAATATCAGACGTGAGTAAAATGGTCTCAAGTTCGTCGTAAGTTTCGGCATCAATTTTACCGCCACCAAATAAGCTATTAAGTTGTGAGCTAAGTAAATTGCGGGTTTTGGAAAGGCCTGCTTTAAGCCGTTGCGTAAAGCTAGCTGGTTGACTTGTTATTACGGCTTGTATTTCGGGAGTTTCTACTGGTGTTTCGGTGGGCTTTTCAGTAGCTTTTGTAGTTTCTTCAACGGGTTTTTTCTTAAAAAAATCGAACATAACGTTAGCTTGTTTCCTAGCCAATAGTAGTTACACTATTTTAGCTTAAATTCAGGGTTTACAAAGTGTCTGTTTACAAAGTGTCTGTTTAAAAATGCCTAGCGAACTTGATTTGCTGCTTTATTTTTGCGGCTTTCAAGCAACTCGTAAAGCCCCATGCCTATCATCATGGCGATGAAGAATATTAAGCCTTTAAAGCTGCCAGCGCCCAGCAACACAATGGCAGGACCAGGACAAATACCCGCTAAGCCCCAGCCTATGCCAAAAGCCATGCTTCCTAATATTAAACTTTGGTCTATAACGCGGTTTGTAGGTAGGTGCATAGAAAGGCCTAAATAGCTAAGATGGCGTTTCTTTGCGATTGCAAACGCAATGGCGCCTATTACAATGGCGGCGCCCATCACTAAGGCTAAAGAGGGATCCCACGCGCCTGATAAATCAAGAAACCCAAGCACTTTAGCAGGGTTTGCCATGCCTGCCAAAATAAGCCCTAAGCCAAATATCAAGCCTGAAGCGACTGCGAAAAATAAAACTTTAAAGTTAGTTTGTTGCATAGATTTATGCGCCCAGTAAATGACGTGAGATATAGACTGTTACAAATCCAGCGCTCATAAACACCAAGGTGGCAACAATAGAGCGGGGAGACAAAAGAGAAATGCCACAAACGCCATGTCCGCTGGTGCAGCCAGAGCCGCAGCGTGTGCCAAATCCAGTAATCAATCCTGCAATTGCCAGCGTAACGTAACTGCTATCAATTTGCATATTAGGCAGTGCGGTAAAAAGTTGCCAAATAAGCGGGGCGATGATTAAACCTGCAATGAATGCAATGCGCCAGCTTATGTCGCTAGTACTTAAATGAATGGCGCGTGGTCTAATCAAGCCGCCAATAATGCCTGATATGCCTGCGATTCGGCCATTAAACAGCACAAAAATGGCAGATGCGAGGCCAATGAGTGCGCCACCAGCAAGAGCAGACCAAGGCGTGAAGTTATTCCAATCGATTAGCATTTATTGTTCCTGTAAAAAAATCGCTAGCATCAAGCTGGCAGCTTTTTGTTAGTACATATTGTAAACTAAAGTTTCCAGCTATAAGCAATAGCAATAGAATCTTGAACCCTTTTGATGTTGGCCTCGCCACCCCGCGATAAATACAAGTGTGAGTATTGATGAACTTAAAAAGTGTTATTCTTGTCACAGAATCCAAATAATTGGACTTCACATTTAATGCGTACATTCAGCACCCTTCTTTTTTTACTGGCGATACCAATTACAGGTTTCGCCGAAAATTCTATCCAAGAATTTAAACTCAACAATGGCTTAAAGCTTGTGGTTCAAGAGGATCATCGCTCGCCCGTGGTGGTATCGCAAGTGTGGTATCGCGCGGGTGCGCTAGATGAAGTTAACGGCAAAACTGGTGTGGCGCACGTGCTAGAACACATGATGTTTAAAGGCACAAAAAACGTCCCAGCTGGCAAGTTTTCGCGCATGATAGCGGCGGCAGGCGGTAAAGAAAATGCGTTTACGGGGCAAGATTACACCTGTTACTTTCAGCAATTAGAAAAATCACATTTACCGCTATCATTTAAGCTAGAAGCCGACCGCATGGCGAATTTGATTATTACCGATGCCGAGTTTGCCAAAGAAATTAAAGTGGTGATGGAAGAGCGCCGCTGGCGCACCGAAGACAAGCCGCAATCAAGAGTGAACGAGCAATTTCAATCTACCGCGTTTAAAGCGCACCCCTATGCGCGGCCTGTGGTGGGCTATATGAACGATTTAGAAAATATGACAGCAGCTGACGCCCGCGAGTGGTACAACACCTGGTATGCACCCAATAACGCAACGATTGTGGTGGTAGGTGATGTGAAAGCGCAAGACGTATTAAAGCTGGCAAAGCAACATTTTGGCAAATTAAAAGCAAAAAAATTGCCAGCACGCAAGCCACAAGTAGAGCCGCCACAAATGGGTGAGCGTCGCTTGGTGGTAAAAGCACCAGGCAAGCTGCCTTACTTAGCTATGGGCTTTCACACCCCAACATTAGTAGATAAGCCTACCGCAGAGCAAGGCTGGGAGCCTTATGCGCTGGACGTGCTGGCAGGGGTGCTTAGTGGCAATGATTCGGCCAGGTTAAACCAAAAATTGGTTCGTGAGAGCTCAATTGCAGTAGATGTCGGTGCGGGTTACGACAGCACATCAAGGGGTCGTGAATCTTTGTTTGAACTGGTAGCAACCCCGAGTGAAGGTAAAACAGTCGTCGAGTTAGAGGCCGCTTTAATTGCCCAAATTGAGCTAATTAAAACGGGTGGCGTTACGCAACAAGAGCTAGACCGTGTAAAGGCGGCGGTGATTGCGAGTGATGTGTATCAACGCGACAGCATGTTTTACCAAGCCATGCAAATTGGCCAGTTAGAGACGATGAATTACAGCTGGCGCCTACTCAAAGATTATCCCGAAAAGCTGAAAGCGGTAACCAGCGAGCAGATTCAAGCGGTGGCGAAAAAATATCTAGTTAAAGATAATATGACAGTGGCAACGCTAGATCCGCAGCCGATAGATCCAAATGCCAAGCCTGCCAAACCTTACGTTCGATAAATTTAAAATGCAAACCTTGTCGTCATGCGTTGTTCCACTGTACTTTACAAATCGTACCTCGTGTACACAAAGGTACACGTCGGCACTGCGCGCCTAGCCTGACTTAAAGCTTTGCATTTTTAAACGTGAAATTTAGCTGCTTAATTTAGTTAAAAACTATATTTTTACCCCGTCATTCCCGCGAAAGCGGGAATCCATTTTAAGGTTTTAGAATGAAACTATTGCAATTTTTAGTCCTACTTATGGGTTTGTTTGTCAGCACGGCAAACGCCGCCGTCAAAATCCAACACTGGCAAACCAGCACTGGCGCACAAGTGTATTTTGTTGAAAATCATGATTTGCCCATTATCGATATGGCGGTGAGTTTTCCTGCTGGCAGTGCGCGTGACACACGCGCCACCTCTGGCGTAGCGGGCGTCACACGTTACATGATGACGCTAGGCGCAGATGGCATGAACGAAGAGGCCATTACCAACGCATTTGCCGATATTGGCGCGATTTTAGGCGGCGAATTAGATGCAGATCGTGCTGCGTTTAAACTGCGCACACTGACAAGTGAAAGCGCAAAAGCGCTACAAACTTTTAATCAAATTTTGCATAAACCAGACTTTCCACAAGCCGTTTTAGAGCGTGAAAAAACACGTATTGTGGCGGGGCTAAAAGAATCTGCCACGCAGCCAGAAAGCATTTCCAACAAGGCTTTCATGCAAGCTTTATACCCAAATCATCCCTATGGTTTGGATGAAAGTGGCGAAATCGACACAATTACCGCGATGAAGCGCGATGATTTAGTGGCGTTTTACAACACATTTTACAGCGCAAAAAACGCGGTGATTGCGCTCATTGGCGATATGACTGAGGCAGAAGCTAAAGCCATTGCAGAAGATACTTCAAAAGGTTTGCCACAAACGCCAGCGGTTGCAAAAATAGCCGAAGTTAGCTTGCCAGCTGTAGCAAACGTACAAAGTATTAATCACCCTGCAAGCCAAGCGCATATTCTGCTAGGCTCGCCAGGCATTAAGCGTGGCGATGCTGATTACTTTTCATTGTATGTAGGCAACTACATTTTAGGCGGCGGTGGCTTTGTTTCACGCCTGACAGAAGAAGTGCGCGAAAAACGCGGGCTGGTTTATAGTGTTTACAGCTATTTCATGCCGATGGCCGAGCTTGGCCCGTTTCAAATTGGCCTACAAACCAAAAAGGAGCAAGCGGGCGACGCGATGAAAGTAGTGAATGCAACGGTAGCCAAATTCATACAAAACGGCGTGACTGAAAAAGAGCTGAAAGCTGCAAAAGATAACCTGACTGGTGGCTTTCCCATGCGAATTGATAGCAATGCCAAAATTTTAGATTACCTAAGCGTAATAGGTTTTTACGAATTGCCGCTCACCTATCTTGATGATTTTAATAAAGAAATTAAAAAAGTGACAGTTAAGCAAATTAAAGATGCATTTCAGCGTCGCGTGAAACCGCAAGAATTTGTCAGCATCACAGTTGGCGCTAATTAATTCAGGCCAAACATTTAAGGTAAAATAAGGCTTTATATTTTCAAGCTTTATTTTGCCAAAATCATTCCCTTCAAAGACTGCAAAAAACAACCAAGTCCGCATCAATGCTGGGGTTTGGCGCAGTCGCTTACTCAAATTCCCCGATGTCGAAGGCCTGCGCCCCACACCAGAGCGCGTGCGCATTACTGTGTTTAATTGGCTTGGGCAAGATTTAACAGGCAAAACTTGCTTGGATTTGTTTGCAGGCACAGGTGCTTTTGGGTTTGAGGCACTTTCGCGTGATGCCAAAAGCGTGACGATGGTGGAAAACTCACGCCAAGCTTATCAATCATTGTTACAAAACCAAAGCTTATTGAAAGCCGAAAATTGCGAGATATTAAATCTTGATGTGCAACAATTTTTGACCACTAACACACAAAAGTTTGAGGTGATTTTCTGCGACCCACCTTACAATAAAGCTTGGTTAGAAAAGTTGTTACCCATATTAAATCAACATCTTAGCCAAGGTGGTATGCTATACGTAGAAGCGGAGTTTGAGATAAAAGCAGACGCCATTTGGCAAGTTGTAAAGCAAAATAAAGCAGGCAACGTTTATTATCATTTGTTAAAATTAGCCTAACTACTAAGGACGCATATGAGCAAAACCCGCATTGCAGTTTACCCTGGCACGTTTGACCCCATCACCTTGGGGCATGAAGATATCGTACGCCGCGCGGCGGATTTATTTGATGAGGTCATTGTCGCAGTTGCGGGTAGCACCAACAAGCGCACGCTATTTAGCTTGGATGAGCGCGTTGCGCTGGCAGAAGGTGTGTTTACGGCCAGCAATGTGCGTGTGGTCGGCTTTAATAGCCTGTTGATGCAGTTTGTGCAAGAGCAGGGCGCGCAAATGGTGGTGCGCGGCTTACGTGCGGCAAGCGATTTTGAGTATGAATTTCAACTCGCAGGCATGAACCGCAAGCTCTACCCTAAGCTTGAGACTATATTTTTTACGCCTTCCGAGCAATATATGTTTGTATCAAGCACCTTAGTGCGCGAAGTCGCTATACTAGATGGCGATGTGCATCAGTTTGTATCGCCCACGGTGGAAGAGGCGATTTTGCAAAAGCTAGGTAAAGCTTAATTCAAATGAGTTTGATGATTACTGACGACTGCATCAACTGTGACGTGTGCGAGCCAGAGTGCCCCAATGGCGCGATTTATCAAGGCCAAGAGATTTACGAGATTAACCCGAATTTATGCACCGAATGCGTCGGCCATTTCGATAAACCGCAGTGCGTTATCGTGTGCCCTGTGGATTGCATTCCGCTAAACCCAGATGTGGTAGAAACACAAGCGCAATTAATGGCAAAATATTACCTATTAACCAACAAACAATCACTGTAGGAGCGACGCCCTCGTCGCGATTGTTGAGCATTATCGGCACGAGTCGTGCCTCCTACAATTAACTAAGGAAGCTATGATGAGAGTGTTACACACCATGTTGCGCGTAGGCGATTTAGATCGCTCAGTTAAGTTTTACACAGAAGTGCTAGGTATGAAATTGCTGCGCACCAGCGATTACCCCGATGGCGAATTTACGCTGGCGTTTGTGGGTTATGGCAACGAGTACGACAATACTGTGCTGGAGCTAACCTATAATTATGGTAAAACCAGCTACGAGATGGGTGGTGCTTATGGCCACATGGCGATAGAGGTGGACGACGCGTATAAAGCTTGCGATGCAGTCACTGCCAAAGGCGGCAAAGTAGTACGCCCAGCTGGCCCAATGAAACACGGCACGCTGGTCATCGCGTTTGTAGAAGACCCAGATGGCTACAAAATTGAATTTATTCAAAAAGGTAGCATTGAATATCCTCGCTAGGTTTTCTTACACTAGTTATTTAAAATAAAAAAGGAGCAAAAAATGGCAACAAAACTAAAAGTATTCACCTCGCCCTCAGCCTTCCCAAACCCGCAACGTTTGCGTTTATTCTGTTTTGAAAAAAGCATTCAAAGCCATATAGAAGAAGTGATTTACGACATGGCACCAGGCGGTGATCAACGTAAATGGCCGCACCTTAAAATGAACCCATGGGGCGAAACGCCCACCATGCAACTAGAAGATGGCAGTTTTATGAGTGAGTCGGTCGCCATTAGCCTATATTTAGATAATACGTTTGCAGGCCGCAAATTGTTTGGTGAAACACCCAAAGAACAAGGCTTAATTAGCATGTGGGATAGTCGTATTTGGGTACAAATTCTGTATCGTATTACCACCTACTTTCATGTGCAGCACCAAGGTTTAGGGCCAAAAATTGAGCTCACTAATAACCCACAATGGGGCGAGCATTGCCGCAAAGAGGCATTAAGCCATGCCAGCATGGTCAATCAACATTTGTCCGATGGTCGCGAGTGGTTAATTGGTGGTAAAGAGCCTACTTTTGCCGATATTACTTTGTGCACCTCAATCGCCTTCTCAAAATTTGGCCCTGTACAAATGCCACTAGATGAGCGTTTTGAGCATTTGCATCACTTTTGGCAACGCTGGCAAACGCGTGACAGTTTTAAACAAGCTTACGCGGATGGTGCAGGTTTACCTGAGTTGGCACACTTGATTAAAAAATAGCCTCAAATAGTAAATGCTAAAGCCTGAGTTGCAGCCTAATTTGTACCCTAATTTGAATAGGGTTACATGGTTTTTATATTTGCTAGAATGCAATAACGGCGCCTATTACGCAGGCATTACTAACGATTTGCAAGCACGCTTTGAAACGCACTTAGCTGGAAAAGGTGCACGTTACACGCGCGCCAATCCACCTGTTAAAGTAGTTGCCTCAAAGCCCTACCCAGACCGTTCAAGCGCCAGCATTGCAGAGGCACAATTAAAAAATTTGCCAAGGCATAAAAAATTAGGGTTTTTTTGATGAATGCCTGTTTTCATGAATAAAGAAGCACTCAATATCGCCGAACTTAAAATGGCCGTGCAAGCTGCGCTGGATGGCGATTGGCATAAATCGCACAACATCGCGCAAGACTACTCTGACAACACTGCCAACTGGTTGCACGCCGTGCTGCACAAAATTGAAGGCGATGAATGGAACAGCAAATATTGGTACGCACGTACTTCAATTAACGGCGCACATGGCAAAAACTATGAAGATTTTAGCGACGCCAATGCAGAGCTAATAGCGATTCAAAACAGTTTAAATTAACCCACACACAAAAACAGCCCACAATTGCAGGCTGTTTCTTTTCATCACATTAGTTGCAGATTAAGCAATCCGACAATGTATGCGATTATGAGGCATTTGATAAATTGGCATATTGCAGCTCACCATTAATGATTACAAAGCGCGCATCTTGCAAACTATCCTCTTTTTGTACCGCATTGTGATACACCCAAACTGAGCCGACCCTGGCACCTGACGTATCCTTAAGTGTTTGAATTTCATCTGGTTTTCCAAAGTGGTAACCTAGATAATCCGTATTTGTTTTGGCTAACACTTCGTAAAATTTGGCAGATGAAATAGCCTTGCCATGGTTATTTATGCCTTCATGAAAGCCTTCAGCATTGGCCTGAAAACTTGTTATTACTAAGCCGCCAACCAATAAACCTTTGATAAAAATGTTGTTGATGAATTTTTGATTCATAATTTTAAATCCCTTTTTGTAAAGAGATTTTATTATAGGGGACGGATGTTACAGCTTGATGGCGTGCATGTAACTGAAATGTAAGTACGGCTAAAATGCATGCCCTATAACAGTACTTGGTATCACCATTCTCACTTAGCGCTAAAGCACTAAGTCGAATAAGAAACCCGCATAGGTACTGGCTTGCAGGACATGCATTATAAGTTAAATTTGGCAATAATTAAGGGAAAGCTGGCATGGTTGGCTCGGTTCCTTCGCATATGGCTTGCGGGTAGCGCTCTTTTACTAGTTGCTCAATACTTTCAGTGCGACTACGTGGCACATCTACCATCATCAAAAACTTGCCGCTTTCAATGGCTGGTGCAAATCGTGTAATTTGGCTGTTGGCAATGCTGCTGCCAACCATACTCGATATCCATGCACCAAGGCCAATACCAATTAAAAATGTGGCTAAAATTGTGCCACCGTTTAGCACTAATTCACCAGGGAAAGCCATTACAATTGCGCCCAACACTATGCCAGTCAACCCACCAAACACCATGCCGCGTTCTAGTGCAGGCACGAAGTCGCTCTTTTGCAAAAACGACGCTTCTGGCAAACCTTCGAGTGGGGTATCGCGTTTAGCTAATACGTGAATGTGACTTTGATCAACCCGCGCCAGCAAAAGTACATCGACAATTTTTTTGGTGATTTCGATACTAGGGACTAAAAAATACATGCGTTTCATGACAATTCTCCTCCATTAGCACCTTAAGTTGTTAAGGTGGCGTCAAATACCGCCAAATGGTGAGAGCAAACTATTAAAATTCAGTCTCGCTTCTAACTTTTAAACACATATGGCAAGCATTAACGCCCACCTAAATAAATCATTATTGCTAAACTATGACAGCATATTTACATGATAAGTTCTTTGGGTTGCATATTCGTTTAGGCATATTCGTTTACGTAATTTATGGGCTCAACTTCACAATGGCCTACAGAGCCTGATACATTAATGTGCTAGCATATTTCATTATTCACAACAAAGGAAATTCACATGCATGTCAGTTATGAACTCGCACAACAGATTGTAGATAAAGCCGTAGAAAAATCGAAGCAAATGGGTGTAAAAATGTGCATCGCCATTTTGGATTCAGGCGGCAACCTAAAAAGCTTTACCCGCATGGATGATGCATGGGTAGGCAGTATTGATATTGCCATTAAAAAAGCCAAAACGGCCTGTCATTTTGCGATGCCTTCAGGCGAAATCGGCAAACTGTCACTACCTGGCCAACCGCTTTATGGCATCGAACACTCTAACGATGGCTTGATTACATTTCCAGGTGGCCTGCCAATTGTCGATAATGAAGGCATGCTAGTGGGCGCGATTGGCGTAAGCGGCGATTCGGTAGAAAATGACCATATTGTGGCACAAGCGGGTGTTGATGTTGCGGGTGTTTGCAATATGCCGAAACATCCTTGGCGCACATAACGCTTTAAATAATCATTTAAATATATGCCCTGTAGGCCAATATCCATGCGGCCTGCAGGGCATATTTATTTGAGTTTAACCCTAATAAAAAATCTATTTTAATGTCATTCCGTGACTATCACGAAATCCAGCGACTTTATCCCCTCGCCCTTTCACGTAAGAATAACTAGCTTTAGCTGGTATATTCTGCGGGGAAGACCCTTGCGGTCTTAAGGGAGAGGGCTAGGGAGCGGGTAAAATGGTGGCACTTTAACCATACTTTTTCGCCGTTAGGCGAGATACTTTATTTTGCTTGTCCAAAATAAAGTATCCAAACAAAAAGACACCCCCTGCCATGGCCTGCGGCTTCCCTGCGCTACTCGAAAAATCAGGCGGCTGCGGAACTCGCTGCGCTCAGACAGTCCTCGCCGAAAACTCCTGATTCGTCTGCGTTGCTCGGCATGGCAGCAGGGGATTTATACGGCTCAATGCCTTTAAGTTATTAAATCGCAGATTTAGCCACTTTTTTAACTCTTGGTTTTACTTTCGGTACTGTTTCTACTGTTGGTTGTGTTACATTTGGTAAGCTTACGACGTTCATATTCAATGGCATACCATTGACAATTTGGTCTAACCCATTTAATACCCGTAGTTGAGCATTCTCTACAGCTAGATGCATATCAGGCCGATAACAATCGCGTTTTAATTGAACTTCATCGAAGTCATATCCTAATATCAATGACATTTCGTAAAGCAATTTATTAAAGTAAATATCCCTATTTACACTCCACAAGCCCTCATTCTCAGGACTAAAATTTGTTTTTAAATGGTCGTTATAATTCTTCCAACCATTGGTTACTGCTTTTTCCTTGTTTGTTTGAAATTTGATGCCAAAAATCCTTCTTCCATAAAATTCGATATCAATCATGTTTAGTGCCTCAACATGATTATTAGAAAGTTTTTGAGCCCTAGTTGACATCAAGGTTCTAAATATTCTTAATCTTCGTTCAGTATGTTCAGTTATTCCATTCACCATTTTTTGCGCTTGGATGGCAAGAATTGGCCCTAAAACTATTGCGACAATCATTATCCAATCTTTTGGTTCCATTCCTTCGAACATGACTTTTCTCCAATGACATCTTAAAATCAGCCAAAAAAATCTTTCGCCTTATCTACCCAGCTCTTATTTTTCGGGCTGTGTTTGCCTGCATCGGCTTGAGTGCTGGTGTCAAATTCGCGCAGTAAATCTTTTTGTTTTTCAGTGAGGCGTACTGGCGTTTCTATCACCACATGCACCATTAAATCGCCGTGGTCAGATTGCCTTAACGGTTTAATGCCTTTGCCTTTTAGCCTGAATACGCCGCCTGTTTGGGTCTCTGCGGGGATTTTCATTTTGGCAGAGCCGCCTAATGTGGGTACTTCAATCTCGCCACCCAGCGCCGCTGTGCTGAAGCTAACGGGCATTTCGCAATGTAAATTGCCGCCGTCGCGTTGGAATATTTCGTGTGCTTTCAGGTGGATGACAACATATAAATCGCCCGTTGGTCCGCCATTGACGCCAGCTTCGCCTTCGCCGCTTAAACGAATTCTATCGCCTTCATCCACGCCTGCGGTTATTTTAACCGAGAGCGTTTTGTTTTGTTTTACGCGCCCAGCGCCGCTGCAAGTAGGGCAGGGGTCTTTGACCATTTTGCCATTGCCATGACATTTTGGGCAGGTTTGTTGCACCGAGAAAAAGCCTTGCTGCATACGCACTTGGCCGTGGCCGCCGCAGGTGGTGCACGTGACGGGCTGTGTGCCAGGGCGTGCGCCGTTGCCTTTGCAGGTTTCGCAAGTGGATTGTACTGGTATTCTTATCTTGGTTTCAGTGCCTTTGGCTGCGTCTTCTAGGCTAATTTCCATGTTGTAGCGTAAATCAGCGCCGCGATACACGTTGTTGCGCTGTCCGCCACCTTGGCCGCGACCACCAAAAATATCGCCAAAAATATCCCCAAACGCATCGCCAAAACCTGCGCCACCAAAGCCGCCCGCACCAGCGCCTTGCTCTACGCCAGCATGACCATATTGGTCGTACGCGCCACGTTTTTGGTCGTCCGACAGCATTTCGTAGGCTTCTTTAGCCTCTTTAAATTGCGCCTCTGATTTCGGGTTGTCAGGGTTGCGGTCAGGGTGATACTTCATCGCCAGTTTGCGATAGGATTTTTTAATTTCTTCTTCACTGGCGTCTTTATTAACACCTAGCACTTCGTAGTAGTCGCGTTTACTTGCCATTTTAGCCACAGAGAACACAGAGGTCACAGAGTAGATCATCTATTTAAATGATTACAGCGTGCGCTATATGTACTTTTCCTTAATTAAAGTAATAGGTAACGCCACATAAGCAAAAACACAAAGGCACAATTGAAATGGTTTTCTCTGTGGCCTCTGTGTTCTCTGTGGCTAAATTTATTTAGTCTTTTTTCACTTCTTCAAATTCCGCATCTACCACTTCTGCATCTACCGTTTTTTCGCCTTCTTGGCTTGGTTGTGCGTTTTCAGCATTGGTTTTTGCTTGCTCGGCGGCATACACTTTTTCACCCAACTTTTGTGAGGCTTCCATCAGCGCATTGGTTTTAGCTTCGATCGCGTCTTTGTCATCAGATTGCAGCACTTCTTCAACGTCTTTAATGGCGGTTTCAATGGCGGTTTTTTCAGCTTCGTCCAACTTGTCGGCATGCTCAGTCATCGACTTTTTAACTGAGTGCACCATGCCATCCGCTGCATTGCGCGCATCGACTAGCTCGCGATATTTTTTATCTTCGTCGGCATATTTAATCGCATCTTCTTCCATCTGTTGAATTTCTGCTTCGCTTAAGCCAGAGTTAGCCTTAATGGTGATTTTATTTTCTTTGCCCGTGGCTTTGTCTTTTGCGCTTACGTGCAAAATACCGTTGGCATCAATATCAAAAGTCACTTCAA
The DNA here is from genome assembly GCA_031369365.1 of Methylotenera sp. Classification (GTDB taxonomy): domain Bacteria; phylum Pseudomonadota; class Gammaproteobacteria; order Burkholderiales; family Methylophilaceae; genus Methylotenera_A. Next base: position 14,608 of record JANMOP010000031.1, on the reverse strand, counting down.
TTTGTGGCATGCCACGTGGTGCGGGTGGAATATCGCTTAAATTAAATTGGCCAAGCGATTTGTTGGCACTGGCCATTTCGCGCTCGCCTTGCAACACTTGAATCGTCACTGCGTTTTGGTTGTCATCAGCGGTTGAGAATGTTTGAGATGCCTTGGTAGGAATCGTGGTATTTTTCTTAATGACCTTGGTCATCACGCCGCCCAACGTTTCAATGCCAAGTGACAATGGCGTTACATCAAGCAACAACACGTCTTTCACGTCGCCTTGCAACACGCCGCCTTGAATCGCCGCGCCTACCGCCACCGCTTCATCAGGGTTCACGTCTTTACGTGGCTCTTTACCAAAAATTTCTTTTACTTTCTCTTGCACTTTTGGCATGCGGCTTTGACCGCCCACCAAAATTACATCCGTAATATCTTCAATTTTTACACCTGCATCTTTAATGGCAGTTTTACATGGGCCCATCGTGCGCTCAATTAAGTCGTCCACTAAACTTTCCAGTTTTGCACGGGTGAGTTTTACTACCAAGTGCTTAGGCCCAGTCGCATCTGCAGTAATGTAAGGCAGGTTCACCTCAGTTTGTGTTGCGCCAGAGAGTTCAATTTTAGCTTTTTCAGCCGCTTCTTTTAAGCGCTGTTTAGCCAATAAATCGTTGCGTAAATCTAGGCCGTTTTCTTTTTTAAATTCATCGGCTAAAAAGTCAATAATGCGGTTATCAAAGTCTTCGCCACCTAAAAATGTATCGCCATTGGTGCTTAACACTTCAAATTGATGCTCGCCATCAATGTTAGAAATTTCGATAATGGATATGTCAAACGTGCCGCCGCCCAAGTCATACACGGCAATTTTACGGTCACCTTCTTGCTTATCCATACCGAATGCCAGGGCTGCCGCAGTTGGCTCGTTAATAATACGTTTTACGTCTAAGCCCGCGATGCGACCCGCGTCTTTAGTGGCTTGGCGCTGAGAATCATTAAAGTAAGCTGGCACGGTAATCACGGCTTCGGTGACTTCTTCGCCCAAATAATCCTCGGCGGTTTTTTTCATTTTGCGTAATACTTCAGCCGAAAATTGTGGCGGTGCCATTTTTACTCCGCGCACTTCTACCCATGCGTCGCCGTTATCGGCTTTTTCAATGGTATAAGGCATCAGCTTGATGTCTTTTTGCACTTCTTTTTCATCAAAACGGCGACCGATTAAACGTTTAACCGCGTACAGCGTATTTTTTGGGTTAGTCACCGCTTGGCGCTTAGCTGGTGCGCCCGCTAAAATTTCACCATCTTCTTGGTAGGCGATAATCGACGGCGTGGTACGAGTACCTTCCGCGTTTTCAATGACGCGTGGCTTGCCGCCTTCCATCACGGCCACGCAAGAGTTTGTTGTACCTAAATCAATACCAATAATTTTACCCATGATGCTGTTTCCTTTTTAAATTCTAAATTAGCCGCAGATGCACGCTGATAAACACAGATAACAACAGTTTCATATCATTCGTGATTGCAGTGTAAATATTCAACCTTGTTGCTAAGATGGTGATTAGTTTTATAATTTCAAGTGTTTTAGTTTAAACATTTAAGCCACAGAGGACACAGAGGTCACAGAGAAAGTAAAAACTTAAAGCTGTGTTTTTTGAATTTGTTTTTCTCGGTGAGCTCTGTGTTCTCTGTGGCTAAAAAATTATTTAGCCACCATTACCAGCGCAGGCCTTAGCACGCGCTCATTTAGCGTATAGCCTTTTTGCAGCACGCTAGTCACCGTATTTGGCTCGCCACTATTTTCTAACATGCTAATGGCTTGATGTTTATGCGGATCAAACTTTTCGCCGATTGGATTAATCTCGGCAATATTGAATTTTTCAAACACCGCAGATAATTGTTTAGAGGTTATTTCCACGCCGTTTTTATAACTTTCCACATCGGCAATGCCCACGTTTAAAGCGGCGTCCAAGCTATCTTTAACCGCCAACAATTCATTTGAAAATTTTTCTAACGCAAATTTACGCGCTTTATCAATGTCATCAAATGCACGACGGCGAATATTTTCACCTTCAGCTTTTACATACAACACGCTGGCTTTAGCTTCTTCTAGCGCCGCTTCTAGCGCCGCGATGCGTTCTTCTGGTGTTGGTAAACCCTCTTGCATATTATTTGCCAAAGGATTTTCTGGCAAATCTTGCTCCAATTTTTTTTCTAAATCTTGATTCTGTTGTAAGTTGTGGTCTTGTTGCATTCAATTTTCCTCTTAAATTTCATCACAAAGTTTTTTGTTGCGCTATTTGTAATAACATGATTTGAAGTGGGGTTTTATTTGTGTGTTTCAAGCAAAATTTTGATTTATTTGAGACAAAATAAGCAATTAGTAGTTTTTACTCTATTTAGCGTTGCTTAGATTGAAATTTTTCGCTCGACTCTGCACGAACCTTATAGCGATCGTAAGCCCAAATGTATTGGGCAGGGCACTGTAGAATGGTTTGTTGTATTTCTGCATTCAACATTGCGGGCGTATGAATACCGCCATCAGCAACTGGGCGAATATGCACATGATAACCACGCCCACCACTTAGGCGTTCGCCATAAGCCATTAACACCAATGCGCCAGTTTTTTTGGCTAATTTACATGCAAGCGTCATAGTGTAAGCAGGGCGACCAAAAAAAGGTGCCCATTCGCCTTCGCCTTCTAAAGGTGCTTGGTCTGGCAAAATGCCAACAGCTTCGTTGCGCTTAAGGGCTTTTAGCAATTGCTTAACGCCTTGCGCATTGGCAGGGGCAAGCGTCACACCGCCACGCTGGCGTCCAGATAAAATCAGTGGCATTAACCACGCTTGTCTTGGCGGACGATATAGTACAGTTATGGGGTGAAATTGGCCGTAATACAGTGAAGTAATTTCAAAGCTGCCTAAGTGCGGCGTTAAAAAAATAATACCGCGACCAGCTTTGAAGCCTGCATCTACATGTTGCCAACCACTGCAATCTTTAAACCATGGCTGTAAAGCTTGCATATCGCGAAACCAAATGGCGAAGGTTTCTAGCACAGCCTTGCCCGACTCTTTCATATTGCTATTCACCAATTGATTAAGCGCTGCATCGCTTTTTAATGGAAAACTCATGCGCAGGTTTTGCATAATTCTGTTTGGAAACTTATGCGCAAAAACGCCCACACTCCAGCCGATAGCAGCTCCTAAGTGATGAATGATCGGCAGCGGTAATTGTGCAAAGCAGCGCAATAAAAAGCGGATGAGTTTTAATTTAAACATTCATCACTTTCGTATAGATGACATTACATTCATTGCCCCAATTGCCTGCCAAACCTCTGTTACGCTTGGGCATTGATTTACGCCGCCCAAACTCACTGCGCGGCTAGGGTCTGCGGAGTACACACCAGTAAGCTTGGGGTCTGTGTCTGTATAAATGGCAACTGTGGGCAAATTTAAGGCAACTGCCAAATGCACCAGCCCTGTGTCTACTCCCACAACAGCAGTTGCCTTCGCTATAACACAGGCTATTTGGATAATGGTTAATTTAGGCAATACCACGGCCAGTGGTACTTTTCGAGCAATCTCGATTGCGCTTAATCGCTCTTTCTCATTACCCCAAGGTAATAAAAGTGAATACCCACTTTGTTGGCAATGCAAGCCTAAGGCTATCCAATAGGCGTTAGGCCAACACTTTGCATCGCGGCTAGTACCATGTAAGCCAACAATATAGCTTGTTGGCAGAGGTATGCCCTCAATTAATAAAGGTTTTATGCAAGATAAACCATAATTGGGCGCAGTGCTAGGGTTTGTATAGCCGAAAGCTGCTGCCGCTAGTAAGCGATTGCGAGCCACGGCGTGCAAGTTGCGCGGTATGGCGTAAGTTTTTGTGTAAAAGTAACTGGCTAGTGGCTCACGTGCAGAGTTTTTATCTAAACCATGCCGTACATTTACTCTGCTTAAGCGGCTTATTATCGCGCTTTTAATTAAACCTTGCGTGTCTAATACAGCATCATAGTGAGCAGATGTCAGCTGTTTTTTAAGGCTGAACATTTCATTCCAAGTTTGCCTGTGAAACAATTGTTTGCGCCAGCGACGAATAGCTACCGTAATGACATTATTTACATTTGATTGGAAGGTAGAGTGCATACGCGGAATATCGGCGAAAGTTTCTTCTACTAACCAATCGATGGTGATGTTGGGAAAGTGCGCAAGAATATCCGCGATAATCGGTAAATTATGTACCACATCACCCAATGAAGTGGTTTTAACAATCAGTAGTTTGCTTAGCGATGGCATTATTGTAGCGCTAGCAAGCTGGTTAATTTGGCAAATACCATTTGCGGTGTAATTGCACTCATGCAAGGTGATTGATCTTTGCAATAATCTAATTGAGAAAAATTAGCATAGCAGGCGCATTCACTCACCATTATTTTATTGGCATTATCGTACATTGGCGCAGCTTGGCTTAGGTTGCTATTCACTGCAAATAAACCCAAGGTTGGCACTTGTAACCCAGCTGCAAAGTGTAACGGTCCAGTATCCCCAGCGATAACGATTTTGGCGCGTTTTAATACAGCTAAAAATAAGGCTAATTGTGGAATAGGTGCTAAGAAATGTGCTTGTGGAATTTGACGCTTTAATTGATCCAGCAAGGCTGTCTCACGCGCATTGGTGCCAGCAGAAAAAACTAAACGTATGTCAGATAGCGCACATAGTTCATATAGCCTCACCCAATGAGAAAGCGGCCAATCTTTTTTTGGCTGCGATGTGGCAATGTGACAAACAACTGCATGGTTAGGTAAAAGTAGCTCAGCCGCATGCGTCAATGATGGGTCTGACCCAATGGCTAAATATAAATGAGCAGGCGGTTCAATATTCCATACTTTTAATAACGCAAAGTGTAAGTCTGTGTAAGACTTTTCTAGATCAACGCGTTGTGAATGTTGTGTATAAGCTAAGCGTTGTAAAAATTTCGGCTTGCCGTCACTAGCCCCTAGCCTTATTTTTGCACCGCATAATAAACTTAACCATGCGCCCCTATCATTGCCACCCAAATCTACACTGCGATTAAAGTGTATTTTGCGTAAAGCCCTAACAAACGGTATGGACTTTGAAAGCTGGGCTTTACCACGCACACGCGGCATGGCCCAAACTTTAGCAATCCAAGGAATGTTTTCTAATAAAGGGGCAACTTCGGCGGCCACCAGTACATGCAACTCAACATTGGGCGCAGAGCCTTTAAGTGCTTCTAGTGCAGGCGTCATAAAAATGGCATCGCCAAAATATTTGAACTGGATAGCTAGGATTTTAGTGGCTTGCAATTGATCAACCGCGCATACGTGATAAAAAGTTGTATCGCATTATTTTTTGTTCAAAAAAGCCAATTTTAAATAGCGATAATAAGTGGTTTCGGCATTGGATACCGCCAACATAAAGCCAGTAGCGCCATCTAAAAAACCCAAACGTAAAAAATAAGTGCGCCCAAAAGCCCAAATGCCATGCGTAATAGCACTAATTAAGCTGCCACGCTTACCTTTTTTATGCGCATTTTCTGCGCCCATGCTGGAATATTGGTTCATTTTAACCAGCATTTCGCCTAAATCTTTATAGGTGATGTGGGTGAGCGGGGTGTTTAGTTGAGCGGATTTACCTGCAAAAATTAAGCGCTCATGCACTAAATCATCGCTAAACTTTGCAGTATCGCGTTTAAATAGGCGCGTTACGCGGTCTGGCCACCAGCCCGAGTGATGAACAAATTGCCCGCAATAACTCGATAAACGCGGCATATTAAACGCAGGATGTGTGTTGCTACTTATTGCTTGCTCAATTTCTAAGCGCAAAGCATCACTAACGCGCTCATCTGCATCAATTGACAATACCCAATCGCCCGTTGCCAGTGATAGTGCGCGGTTTTTTTGTATACCAAAACCTTGCCAATCGGCATTAGTATGAATGTGGGCGGTATATTTTTTGGCGATTGTTAAAGTGTCATCTGTGCTACCCGAATCCAACACAATAATTTCATCTGCCCAAGCAACTGACGCTAAGCAAGCATCGATATCGTGCGCTTCATTTTTACAGATGATAATGACGGATATTGTAGGATGCATTACGTTATTTTTTAACAGATTGGTAGGCGCTTAATAAAACGCCAGCCAACACACAATAAAATTTGCCCTCACCCGCATCTAATAACAGTGAGTTAAACAAGCTACCTACCGTTATTGTTAATACCAGCCCTCGCAGCGCGTATCCATTCACCATAGAATGCTGTTGACTGTTCGATATGCGAATGGAAGCTTTCCATTGCACTGCAAATAATACAATCAATAAAAATAAACCTAATATTCCAAGTTCTTGCCAAGTGAGTAAGAACTCGTTATGAGGATTAGGTACATAAGTTGCCAGCGTATTTTGTGTTTCTGCAAGCTGTTTGTATTCTGATTCAAAGCTACCAGTGCCTGCGCCGAATATTGGATTCCGCTTAATAAGGGTCAGCGAATTGTTATAAAACTCTAAGCGAGTGCCTGATGAGGTTTGCGCTTCATTTGGTTTGTGATTTGCGATTTCTTGCGTAATCTGCGTCAAGCGAAAATTACCAGCATTAGGCAGCGCAGACAAAATAAGCAACACAGCCACTGCGCCACCAAATAAGTATTTAATAGATTTTGTTCGCCATATTTCCCAGCAAAACCAAATACATAGCACTAACAAAATGATTTGGCCGCTTCTACCATTAACTAAGAAAAAAATATTCAAAAGCCCTAACATACTACCGATTGCCCATAGCCAACAATAAGGTTTAGCAGTTTGTACAGCTAGCTTAAGCATTAAGTAAACGGCAAAAGCCATCAAAATATTGTGGGCAATTCTACCTTTAAAAACAAAATAGCCTTGACCAATATCTTTGTGCGGAACGATACCAAGCCATTTTAAATAGGAAATAATGAGTACCAGTAGCATACCTGCTAAAAAAGCTTTTATTGCATATTCTCTGTATTTTTCATTCGTTAAAACACTCACAATAAGCGGAATATAAAGCAATTTATGGTATTTAAACCACCATGTTAAGCGCATGTCCCATGACGCGCTGGAGTACAGCATACCTAGCCCATATAGACAAAAAAGCGTTACAGCAACCAAAGCAGCGGGATTGTTTGAAATAAGCTTTATTTTTGCCGTATAGTCGCCAGAAACTAGCCAACCTAATACAAACAGCCCCATGGCAATACTCATAAATGCAGTGGGTAGCGCAATACTAAAGCAGGCAAAAATGACTAAAAAAATCAGCAAGTGATGCATGGTTAAAATGTATCTTTGCATTATGGTGTAGATTTTCTAGCTGGTGTGACGACCAGCTTATAGTGTTTTTTGCTTAATTCTATGGCAAGCATTTTTTCCAGTTTCATCATCCAGCGGTGTTTTAGTTCACGCTTTGTCGGTTGATAGTTAATATCTTGATTGAATGTAGTTTCAGCATGATTTTTCAACCAATTTTGCACTATTTCTGGATGCGAGCCATCAAAAGCTGCCAGTGCTTGGCTGTCTATTTGATAACCGTTAAACAGAGGGTGATCATGCCCCCAATATTTGCCCACACGCTGATTTTTTTCACGCATCGCCGCCACGCTACGCACATGCCCGTAATGATAAATTGGTGCGTTTGCTAGCGCAGCATTGGGGTAGCGCCCTTGTTTGTTCTTATCCATCACCACAAAAAAAAGGCCATCTGGTGCCCAGCTTCTAATCGTGTTGCGGATAATTCTAGGTGCGCGGCGATACCAGCCTGGACTTATTGCCAACCATTCTGGGCTGCCAAAAAAATGTTTGTAATCAAACACTAATGCTTCAATTTTTGGGTTGTTTAAATGCGCTAACATGCTGTTGCGTACGGTGTCAATATCCGCCTCATGCAGCACTTCATCGCCTTCTAAATAAAACGCCCAATCACCCGTGCAATTGTATTGTGCAATCATTTTTTGTTGTGCATATACAAAGCCACGGTCTTGCATGCTTTCGTTCCATTGCGTTTGTAAGATGATGATTTTTGGTGAATCAATGGCTTCTACTTGCGCTAGAGTGTCATCATCGCTGTTGCCAACCGCCACAATAAACTCATCGCATAAAGGTAAAGCAGACTTAATGCTTTCAATAAATGGGTAGCCTAGTAAGACCCCATTGCGAATAAATGTGTAACCACTTACTTTCATTTTGCTTTGATTTTGTCTTTCATATTGCACGAATTTTAAACTATTTCAGCTCTTGTTCGCTTAATAATTATTAAACTAAATGCATCTAAGTGCAAATTAAATGCAAGCGCTATTTGACGATAGCCTCTGCATTGGGGATAATTCATACAATAACTAAATTTGCTGCGGAAATTAAATGAAACAATCACATGTAGAAGTAACCGAACGCATTATAGAGCGCAGCCGCCCGACTCGGGCTGCTTATTTGCAGCGTGTGGATGAAATTATTAACCGCCCCAAAGGCCCTGAGCGCTTAGGTTGTGCCAACGTAGCGCACGCGTTTGCGGCCATGCCTGCTAACGATAAGCTACGTATTTTTGCCGAAAAAGCACCGAATATTGGCATCGTCACGGCCTACAACGATATGTTGTCTGCCCATCAGCCTTATGCTGGTTACCCTGAGATTATTCGCGACGAAGCGCGTAAGCTGGGCGCAACAGCCCAAGTGGCAGGTGGTGTGCCTGCCATGTGCGACGGCATTACACAGGGCGAGGCGGGCATGGAGCTTTCACTATTTAGCCGCGACAACATTGCCATGGGCACAGCGATTGCGCTCTCGCACGATGTGTTCGATTCAGCTTTGTTGCTGGGTGTGTGCGATAAAATCGTGCCAGGCTTATTGATTGGCGCGTTGCATTTTGGTCATCTGCCTTGCGTGTTTGTACCTGCAGGCCCAATGAGTACGGGCTTAGACAACACTTCTAAATCTAAAGTGCGCGAGAAATACGCACAAGGTTTAGTGGGGCGCGATGAACTATTGGCCTCTGAAAATGCGGCGTATCACGGCGCAGGTACTTGCACGTTTTACGGCACTGCCAATAGCAACCAAATGTTGCTAGAAGCCATGGGCTTACACGTGCCAGGTGCGGCGTTTATTCATCCGCACGATGGTTTGCGCGAAGATTTAACACGCGAAGCGGTGCGCGTGGTATTAGAAAATACCAAAAAAGACAGCTTTGTGCCGATTGGTAAATTGGTGGATGAGCATGTGATTGTCAACGCTATGGTGGCTTTGCTGGCCACTGGCGGCTCGACTAATCACCTAATTCACTGGGTGGCGGTAGCGCGAGCAGCGGGCATTATTATTGATTGGACTGATTTCCATTATCTGGCCAAAGCCACGCCGCTATTGGCTAGTGTGTATCCTAATGGCAAGGCGGATGTCAACGAATTTCAAACCGCTGGCGGCCCAGGCTTTGTGATTCGCGAGCTGATTGAGGGCGGTTATATGTACCCCGATGTGTATGCGGTAGCTAAAGGTGGCTTGCACGAATACGGCAAACAGCCTGTCAAAGAAAATGGTAAACTGCTCTGGAAGCCTTATCCAGCGGAGAGTGGAGACGAAACTGTTGTTAGAACCGCAGCGCATCCGTTTAACGAAAGCGGCGGTTTGCGCTTGTTAAAAGGCAACCTAGGCCGCAGTGTGATTAAGATTTCGGCCGTGCCAGAAAATCGGCATATTATCGAAGCGCCAGCGATTATTTTCGATAGCCAAGAAGAGTTACTGCAAGCGTTTGACCGTGGCGAACTAGAGCGCGATTTTGTGGCCGTGGTGCGCTTTCAAGGCCCAAAAGCCAATGGAATGCCAGAGCTACACAAGCTAACACCACCATTAGCGGTGCTGCAAAACAAAGGTTTTGTAGTCGCAATTGTCACCGATGGCCGCATGAGCGGCGCATCTGGCAAGATTCCAGCGGCGATTCATTTAAGCCCAGAGGCTAGTGCTGGCGGGGCTATTGCCAAAATTCGTGATGGCGATATTATTCGTTTAAACGCGGCGGTTGGCACACTCAATGCGCTGGTGGATGAAGATACTTGGGCGGAGCGTGAGGCGGTAGAATTATCTGACACCAAACGTCATCACAACTCACATGGTATTGGGCGCGAGTTGTTTGGCGGAATGCGCAGAAATGTACTTTCAGCCGAAGAAGGCGCAATCACATGGTTGTAAAGAAAAATAAAACTTCGTACCACGGGCACTCCGATTTTCTAAGCACTTTGTGCTTGAAAAGTCGTATGTCGCAATACGTCGTTACTCACAAAAAAACTTCGCTTACATGTAACCCATATGCTACGCTCGATTTTTTGTTCGCGCCTAGTCTTGCTTAGAACTTTTAATTTTCTGAGCAGTAATAACAAACATACAAACTTTCAAAGTCACTCCCCCTCTCCCTTGAGGGGAGAGGGGGAGTGATAGGGTGAAATCTTTCTCATTCAAATATTTATTTAAATTTAGGTAAAAAACATGAACACACTCGATTTAGCCAACTATGGCCCTGTCATCCCCGTTATCGTCATCAACAAAGTAGAGGACGCCGTGCCAATGGCCGAGGCTTTGCTTGCGGGTGGTATTCGCGTTTTGGAGGTGACACTGCGCTCATCATGTGCCTTACAAGCCATGGAGCAAATCGCCAAGCACGTGCCTGATGCTATTTTGGGCAGCGGCACCGTGCGTAACTTAAAAGACGCGCAAGCCAGCTTGGATGCGGGTTGCAAGTTCGCGGTGAGCCCAGGTTACACTTCAGAATTAGGCCAGTTTTCTCGCAAAATCGGCTTGCCATTATTGCCAGGCATTTCTACAGGCTCGGAAATTATGATGGCGAATGCCGATGATTATTTCTTTTTAAAGCTGTTCCCAGCGGTAGCGGTGGGTGGTATTAATTTGTTAAAAGGCTTTAGCGGACCGTTTGGTGATGTGAAATTTTGCCCAACGGGCGGCGTAACGGTTGAAAGCGCACCACAGTTTTTGGCGTTGCCAAATGTAGTAGTGTGCGGTGGTACCTGGTTAACACCTGCTGATGCCGTTGCCAGTCGCGATTGGGCGCATATTACCAAGCTAGCCAAAGAGGCCAGCGCCATAAAACCTACTTAAGTATTTGAGTGGTTATAATAAGGGCTTTGCATAGTGCATAGCCCTTTTTTATTGGGCAATTATTTAATTGGTTTAGGAAATAAGTTTGAAATTTGACATACAAAAATACAAAACCATAGTGTTCGATTGTGATGGTGTGGTGCTTGATTCCAACATTGTAAAAACAGAAGCCTATTTTCGCACCGCCAAAAACTTGGGTGCGACCGATACTCAGGCGCAAGCTTTGGTGGATTATCACGTCAAATTAGGCGGCATTTCGCGCTATCATAAGTTTGATTGGTATTTGCGCGAAGTGTTGCAGCAACCTGTTACTGAGGTGGCGGTACAAAAATTATTAGATAGTTTTAGCCAAGAATTAGAAGCAGGTTTAATGCAGTGCGATTTAGCCAAAGGTTTGTTCGATTTACGCGAAAAAACCGACTCAAATTGGCTTATTTTGTCGGGCGGCGATCAGCAAGAAATTCGCGATTTGTTTGCTAAGAGAAAAATTGCTCACATGTTTGATGGCGGCTTGTTTGGCAGCCCAGATAATAAAGACGTAGTACTAGCGCGCGAAAAGGCCAATGGCAACATAAGTCAACCCGCTTTATTTTTGGGTGATAGTAAGTATGATTTTGAAGCAGCTACTCGCGCAGGGTTAGATTTTGTTTTTATCAGCGATTGGACAGAAGTGCCTGATTGGCGCGCCTTTTGTGCTGTAAATAATATAACTGTTCTGCCTAATATTTCTCAATTATTGGCATAAAGCCAAATAAAATATTAACATGCAAACTATCGGGCTAACTTTAAGATAGAGAATTTTATTATGAAAATTACCGTAATTGGCACAGGATATGTAGGTTTAGTAAGCGGCACTTGCATGGCAGAGGTAGGCAACGACGTGCTATGCCTAGATATTGACCCTGCTAAAATTAAAATTTTAGAAGAGGGTGGTATCCCGATTCACGAGCCTGGATTGCTTGAGATGGTGCGCCGCAATGTGGCGGCAGGGCGGTTAAAATTTACCACCAACATCCAACAAGCGGTTGAATTTGGTGATGTGCAGTTTATTGCAGTGGGTACGCCGCCCGATGAAGATGGCTCTGCCGATTTGCAATATGTGGTGGCGGCTGCTAGAAATATTGGCAAGTACATGACGCATTACAAAGTGATTGTAGATAAATCTACCGTACCAGTGGGCACTGCCGATAAAGTGAAAGCGGCGATTGCAGAAGAGCTTGCAAGCCGTAAAGCAACCATTGCTTACAGCGTGGTTTCAAACCCAGAATTTTTAAAAGAGGGTGCGGCGGTGGAAGATTTTATGCGTCCAGACCGTATTGTGATTGGTGTAGAAGATGAGGCAAGTAAAGACATCATGCGTGCGTTATACGCACCTTTCCAGCGCAACCACGAGCGTTTGGTGACGATGGATGTGCGCTCGGCCGAGCTGACCAAATATGCTGCCAACGCCATGCTAGCCACGCGCATTAGCTTTATGAATGAGCTGGCCAATTTAGCTGAAATTTTGGGCGCAGATATTGAATCGGTGCGTAAGGGCATAGGCTCAGATCCACGTATTGGTTACGATTTCCTCTACTCAGGGTGCGGCTATGGCGGATCGTGCTTCCCTAAAGATGTGAAAGCGCTTATTAGCACAGGCAGCAATAATGGTTACGAATTAAAAGTGCTGAATGCGGTGGAAGCCTCTAACGACGTGCAAAAGCAAGTGTTGGCGAAAAAAATAAAAGCTCATTTTGGTGAAAATTTAGCAGGTAAACACTTTGCGGTGTGGGGTTTAGCGTTTAAGCCGAATACCGATGATATGCGCGAAGCGACGAGTCGAATTTTAATCAATAATCTTTTGCAGGCAGGTGCAACTGTGACTGCATATGACCCAGTAGCGATGCAAGAAGCTAAGCGCATTTTTAAAGATGTGGCTGGGTTAAACTATGCAGAAACGCCAAATCAGGCGCTAAATAATGCCGATGCTTTGGTGATTGTAACTGAGTGGAAAGAGTTTAGAAGCCCTGATTTTTCTCAAATAAAACAAAAACTTAAAGCCAATATTATTTTCGACGGCCGCAATATGTATGATCCGCAGGCAGTAAAAAGCGCTGGCATTGAGTATCGTTCCATTGGGCGCTTAACTCAATAAATGAAAGTGTCGCTAACAGGCGTTGCGGGGTTTATTGGCTATTATGTTGCTATTAAATTACTTGAGCGTGGCGATACTGTAATTGGCGTTGATAGCCTAAACGATTATTATGATGTGCGCTTAAAACAAGCACGCTTAGATAACATCCTTAAGCACGCGAATGCCAAAAACTTTAAGTTTGTAAAGTTAGATTTAGCCGAACAACCCGCAACTGCAAAGTTATTTGCAGATGAAAAACCAGACTCGGTTGTGCATCTTGCTGCACAAGCAGGCGTGCGCTATTCGCTAGAAAATCCACATGCTTACATCAACAGCAACATCGTCGCATTCACCAATGTGCTGGAGGCTTGCAGAGCAATTAAGCCGCAACATTTAATCTATGCCAGCTCGTCGAGCGTTTATGGTGGCAACACTAAATTGCCATTTTCAGAAACGGATAATGTAGATTGCCCAGTCAGCCTATACGCCGCCACCAAAAAGGCCAACGAGTTAATGGCGCATACCTACAGCCATTTGTACGGTTTGCCGACCACAGGCTTGCGCTTCTTTACCGTATATGGCTCATGGGGCAGGCCAGATATGGCACCATTTTTGTTTGCGGATGCTATATTGAAAGGCAAGCCCATTAAAGTGTTTAATCACGGCGATATGCTGCGTGATTTTACTTACATTGACGACATTGTTGAAGGCGTGATTCGTGTGCTGGATAAACCTGCAACACCTGCCCCACAAGCCAATACCCATGCGCCTTACAGACTATTCAATATTGGCAATAATCAACCCGAAAAGCTTTTAGATTTTATTGGATTGCTAGAAAACGCCATAGGAAAAACCGCTCAAAAAGAATTTTTACCCATGCAAGCGGGCGATGTAAAAGCCACTTATGCTGATACCAGTGCGTTAGATGCTTGGGTGGGTTTTAAACCGAACACACCCTTACAAGTAGGTGTGGAAAAGTTTGTAAAATGGTATCGCCAATATTACCAACTATAACAGTCTGTAAACTTAATGATTCAGCTGAAATTTGTCCCAGTATTAATCGTCAACTATAACTCTGGCAACTATGCCCAGCTTGCATCAATTCTTTATTCAATCAACGCACAGACAAAATCAAATGGCTGATTTTTTTAGGTGCGATTTTATTTAGGCAAGCTAAATGAGCCTCATCTTTTAGTGGGCACTGGCGTTTAAAACACGGGCTGCACCCTAACCCTAAATATTCTATCACCGCATTTGGTTGCATGGGCGGCGTATGTGTGGGGTCGCTAGAGCCATAAATGGCGATTAATTTTTTATCCAGCGCAGCGGCGATGTGCATTAAACCAGAATCGTTGCTGATGATGGTGTTGCAGATTGACATCAAATCAATGGCTTCGCC
>JANMOP010000024.1:0-16648 GCA_031369365.1 Methylotenera sp. | reverse complement strand
GCAGTGCTTGAAAAGCCATTAAAAGCAATAAGTGCTGCGGCTTCTACATCTGCCACTGCTTGAAACTCATTTTGCTCTGTGATTAAGTTAGGCTGTGCTAAATTGTTAGCATTAACTGCATTGGTTTGAGCGGTTAAAGCGATCACTAGCGCGCTGGCGGCATTGCTTGCAGCTTGTGCCGAAGCAGCAGCTGTAGCGTTGGCAGTGCCACTGGCGCCTAACGCTGTGATGGCATTAAAAGTGGCAGTATCTGAGGCAGCAATGGCTGAGTTATAAGTTGCAAGTGCGGCAACTGCGGCAGGCGAACCCACTCCAAAAGTTACAATTGCAGCGTTATATGTAACTAATGCAGCAGCTTTGGTACCGTCTGCAGTCACTGCATTTGCAGCTGCGATGTTTGATGCGGTTAATGCCGAAGCGCTGGCTAGGGCGTCAGTTAGTGCTAGTGCAGCAGTGTTAATGGCTGTTTGTGTTGCAGTACCTAAGTTGCCATTGGCTAAAGAAAGCGCGCCCAGTGTAGCAGCTGCCGCAGCAAAGGCGGCATCAAATGGTGCTTGCGCTGCAGCTAACGCTGATTGAGCAGTTGTGTGCGCGGTAAATGCATCAGCTTGTGCAGTTTGTGCAAGCCCTTGGGCCGTTACTGCATTTACTGCTGCTAGGGCTGATGCAATCGTCTGTGGATTGTCTGGCCCAAGTGCAGCTAAATCTGCGGCAGCTGTCTCAGCAGTAGTAGTTACAAGTAGATTAGCAGCCGCCAAAGTATCATTAGCTGCTAATAAATTGTTCGATGCCAAAGTTGCTGCATCTGAGGCGTTGGTTAAGAACCCTTGCTGTATTCCTAATGCTGCTTGTGCATCAGTGTTAGCATTAAAAGCAGCTGTTTGTAGCGTTTGCGCGGCAGCTTGTGCGGCGGCAGCGTTAGTGCTAGCTTCTGCAGATGCTGCTGCTGTGGCATTAGCTACGCCATAAGCCAATAATGCTTCGCTAGCAGTAGTATTGGCAAGGCCAGCATTAGCAATGGCTAGATTGTAAGCCGCTAATGCAGCGGCAATTTCTGGAGAGCCAGCAGTTGCGCTAGCCACTGTATTGATATAAACCAGCAACGCGGCGGCTTCTGTTGCATTGGCTGCATTAGCCTCTGCCGCAGCGTTGTTAGATGCGGTTAATGCGCTCGCTGCTAAACCAGCATCGGTAGTTGCTTGAGTCGCCGTGCTGCTGGCCAATTGGGTTGCGCTGGTGGCGTTATTATTGGCTGTTGTAAGCGCACTTGCAGCTGCACTGGCTGCGCTTTGTGCAGCTGTTAATTCCCCCTGTGCTGTAGCTTTATTGCCTTGCGCAGTAGTTAAAGCCGCTTGACTAGTGGCTTTATTGGCTTGCGCAGTAGTATTAGCGCCTTGTGCCGCCACTAACGCGGCTATTAAAGCAGGGTTGCCAGTTTGCAGTGCTAATTGGTTAGCGTTAGCTGTAGTAGATGTCACTAGCGCAGCAGCAGCGGCAGCGGCAGCGGCTAATGCAACATTGGTAGCATTTAAAATCGTTTGCGCATCAGCTGCTGGATCAGCAGAACCGATGGCCTTATGTGCAGCCACAATGGCAGCTGGGTTGCTCAAGGTTTGATCAGCAATTAAGTTACTGATAGTGCGCGGTTGTGAATCAAATACCAAGCCTCTTGTTTGCGTATAGCTGCTGGGCGAACCCGCGACCAATGGGCCTGGACCGTCTGGGTCGAAGGCGGCACCCTCAGCTGTATTAAATACAGGGTCTAACAAACGCGGAAAGACATTATCGACTGCGCCAAATTGGTTTTGTCCCGCCACCAAATTATTCTGCGTGCCAGTAAGAGTGCGTAAGCCATAGGGGAGCAATGGGTCGCCAATTAAATCGGCTTGATTGATTGCGGCACCTCCTGCTACATCGGCCTCAGCTATTTTGATTTGCGCTAAGATAAACTCTAAATCGTGTTTGGTGTACGAAGCCATGATAATTCTCCAAAGTTAAACAATAAAAAAGTCATAAAAATGCATTAATGATATAAATACTTAGGGGTTGTTGAGATATCGGCTTGCTCGAGAAGTGATAAGCAAGCCGCTATATCCAAGTTTGGCAGCAGAGTTAAAATATTCTCTCCTGCAGAAAATTTTTGTGCGATTCTGTATTGAAGGTAGCGCAGAATTCTCGTCATTACTTCAGTCTGAATAAATACTTCCATCACAACCTCCCATTTAAAACAAATTTGTTTGTTTTTTTTTTTCAGTCTTGATACACATACTATCTGGATGGAGAATGTATAGAATGAGCTTGTTATACTCATTTTGGGGGTATTTTTAGCATAGCCCGTATAGGCGCTTTTGCTTAGCCCAGTTAGGACAAATGTCATGCTATTTTTTATTGGTAGGATTTGTATTAATGCTGTCTTGAAAAATGCCGGCGTTCGATGACAAGATTTTTTTGTGTAAATAGTTCACACCAATGACCTTGCTCATGCGCGCACTCAATGGCATGAATCAATAACTCTGCTGGTGCTTGTTTGCTAATGACACCGCAGGCACCAAGTGCAACTACGCGGCGCCCAAGCTCGTGTGAGTATTCTTGACCAATCAGCATCAGGATTCTATGGTGACCTAACACTGCAAGCTGAGATAAAAAGTTAAGTGTGCAAACATTGCCTAGCCCGTAATCCAGCATGACAACATCTGGTTTATGCCGTATAACACCAGTGAGTGTGCCGCTACGCGTAGTTGCCGTGCCAACCAAATGCATACGTGGATATTTATCTTGAATAAGCTTAGTAAGCCCTTGCAACACAGGCTTATATTCATCCATCAGAAAAACCTGTATTTGGGAAATCTGGGTATCTGAACTCATTGGTGGGGTAATCACACTATGCACAACATAACCTCTTTGGTGGATTAATGTTGATTAATAGTAGCAGTTTAAAAAAACCAGCCTATAGGATTACAATCCTTTTTTATTAGGAGTGTTGTACTAGTAAATTTGTATTAGCAAAATTTATATTTGTAAAATTTTTACAAATTTTGATGGCTTTTAATGTAGGCGCATGTTGTCGCAAACGCTTCGTTTATTTATGTAGGGTGGGTAACTTGTTACCCACAAATTGGCACATTACCGCGTGGGTAACGAGTTACCCACCCTACCTGACTGTTATTAAAACTTCTGCAACTCAATATTGATGGGGGTTTTGTTTTCACAGTTTATGTTCTATTGCAAACATACATAGTTCAAGTCGATTTTCCAAATCAAGCTTGGCGTAAATGCCAGTAAGATGATTTCGCAAAGTATGCTCACTCATACACAGGCGATCTGCAACCACCTTATTACGTGCACCAGGTATTAAGGCCATAGCAGAGATTACTTGGCGCTCTTTAGGAGTAAGCGTTGCTATCTTGCTGAGTTGAGTGGACTTGCTAGCCGATTGTGCTGGTGTGTTGAGGCTTTTAAGCAAGCGACCAGTAGCTGCACGGTCAAACCATAATTCTCCCGCGTGAACATATTGAATTGCGCGCAATATCACATCCGCATTTTCATTTTTAATGACTACGCCACTGGCACCATTAATAATGGCACGCTGATGCACCAAAGGATCTTGTGACGCTGTAAGCACTAACACGCGCGCTTGCGATTCTTGCAAAAGCGCCCCAAGAAAATCCAAGCTGTTCTCACCGTTTAAATCAAGATCCATTAATACAATATCTGGCTTTGAAAGCTTTAAAAATGCGAACACCTCTGCTTTGTTAGTGGCCTTACCTATTACCTGCATGTGAGGCTGTTCGCCCTCGATTAGACGTTCCAATCCCCAGAGCATACTTTTATGGTCATCCACCAATAATACGCGAATAGGCGTAGGTGAATTAGGCGAATTAAACACTGCGTCTTTCAATTAATTGAAGCGGTATTATGGCAGTTACTATAGTTTTGCTGCTTTGAGTTTTGCTGCTTTGAGTTTTGCTAGTTAACGTATCGCCACGCGTGGTCTTAGCGTCAGTGATGTGGCTAACGTGAATAGTGCCACCTAAATAGGTAACACGCTCGGTCATAGAGCTGGGTTCAAAGTGAATGTCTTCTGCAATACCATGTTGATTAATCACTTCGATTACAATCTGGTCATTTTTATAATACAAATTAATCTCAGCTTTTTTAGATTGGGTATGCCGATGGATGTTGCTTAAGCCTTCACACACTAGCTGATATATTTCAATTGAGAGGTGTTCTCTTAGCTTCAGTTTAGTATCGATATTTACTGCCACTTCAATACCGTGTCGAAGTTGGTATTTTTTGGCAACTTTTAAAATTGATGCGACTAATGATCTGCCTGGTTGTGGTTTAAGCTCCGATTTAATTTGAGATTTAAGGCCTCCGATATATTGGCGCAATTCGGCGATGCTCTCCTCCGCCATAATAACCAACTCATCTAGCTCCATAGCTATCGCAGCACCTTCGGGGATTTTGCGGCGCAAAGCTTCTAAACCAAGCTTTAGGCCGATATAAGGCTGAATAGTGCTATCGTGCAAATCGATAGAAATCTTGTGGCGCACTGCCGAAGTAGTGGCGGTGGCAATTTTATTATGCAAACTAATATGGTTAATTTGCGGGTTTATTTGGTTGCACAGCTGTTGCAAAAAAAGCATATCAGCTGTATCAAAATATTGATCACAGTTTGTCAGATAAAGCCTGCCAATATATTGCTCATTTAGCTGCATAGGGGTGCTGGCAAACGAATCAACCTCTAGTAAATGAGAGATTGCCTCGCCAAAATTAGACATGGTTTCAAACAATAGCGCTTTCGGTTTATCAACTGCCTGGGACGCAATACTCCACTCTGCTTGAGGTGTACGATAAATTGAGTATTGCGGCGGGGTTGCTAGTAAATGCACAGCGATGCTTTCATCTAACGCATGCCCCAGCAACATGGGATTTGCTGAGTCCTTTTCGGCCTTAAACATAATGTAACTATCATCAGGCATTTTCATCACAGCGACACAGGCATTTGCTTTATAGTATTCTCGTATCAGTAAAAGTGCATTACCTAACGATTGTTCAGCGCTTAAATTCGAGTCGGACAAGCGGTTAATTTCGCTCAATAGTGTAGATTTCATCGTGTGCTGCGCTTTTAAGGTAAGTCCTTTAAGGGCAATAGTTCTAGTATAAACTTCAATATTGCCAGTATTGGCGCTAACTGTTTGAGTGGTGTTCATAAAGCTATTATCCTAACTTTTAGTCCAGATTAATATTTAAATCTGCACTGCTACTTCACTGCTACTTCACTGTTATTTAGTATTGCTGTGATATATAGTTGTTTTGTACTAGAATCTGTAGTTGATATGTACCATAACTCTCAATCGCATGGTATTAATACCCGTCTCAAGAGGCAATAGCCCGAACGGGCTAACGATAAATAATTGGCAGGTAATAGTGCAATTGCAACACTCCGTAAGGAATAATAATGCCACAAATTATTGTCACTGCGATTGATGCATATCATTTTCAAGTCACTATCATTGATCGCATAACCAGCACGCACCAAGTATCTATCGAGCCCCATTACGCTTTAAAACTTAATGCTGGCAACATCACAACCGCCCAATTAGTAGAAAAATCTTTTGAGTTTTTGCTACAACGTGAATCTAACACCAGCATTATGCGTAGCTTTGATTTAAGCGTGATTGCGCGTTATTTTCCTGAATATGAGCAGATAATCGCTCAGTAATTTTGTTGTTTTTCATCAAATTATTAGCGAAATTATGCTATAAATCAAGTTATGAAAAATAATGATTTTATCTCACCAGAAACGCTACTGGCAGCAGTTGATTTAGGCTCTAACAGCTTTAGATTAGAAATTGGGCGCTTTTACAACGGCCAAATTCAGCGCGTGGATTATTTAAAAGAAGCAGTGCGCCAAGGCGGCGATTTAGATGAAAACCGCAACTTAAAGCCAGAAGCAATTGAGCGCGGGCTTAAATGCTTGGCGAGATTTGGTGAAACACTGAAAGGTTTCCCCCAACACAATGTGCGGGCGGTAGCGACACAAACCTTGCGCGAAGCCAAAAATCGCGACGTATTTTTAAAGCTGGCTAAAAAAGCTTTAGGTTATGAGATAGAAGTGATTTCTGGCGTAGAAGAAGCGCGGCTTATTTACGAAGGCGTCAGTCGCCTGCTGCCACAATCTAACGAAAAGCGCTTAGTAATTGACATTGGCGGACGCTCGACCGAGTTTATATTAGGTCAACATTTAAGCGCCGAAATTACAGATTCACTTCGCGTGGGATCCGTGGCTTGGGCGCTTAAATACTTTGTTGATGGTAATTTAAGTGAAAAAAACTTTCAACGTGCCGAAATTGCGGCGGAATCATTTTTAGATGCCGTAGCGGACACTTATCAACACCAGCATTGGGATGTAGCTTATGGTGCATCGGGCACAGTGGGTGCAATAGCGGATATTTTAGTCAATGCAGGTTTTGAAGAAGGCATCATCACACGCCAAGGTTTGGCCTGGTTGCGCGCTCAGTTAATCAAAGCTAAAACGCTAGATAAACTTGATTTAGCTGGCTTAAAAGAAGACCGCAAGCCAGTGATTGCAAGCGGCCTGGCAATATTAATTGGTATATTTGATTTGCTTAAACTTGACACTTTAATAGCCGCTAAAGGTGCGCTGCGTCATGGTCTATTATACGACATGATGTCGCAAGATGCGGACACATCAGAAGATTTGCGTGATGCTTCGATCAACCATCTGGTCACTCGCTTTGGCGTCAATAAAAGCCACGTATCCAATGTTGCCAAAGTAGCTGTTGGGTTTTTTAGCGCGCTTTTACCTACACTGGTTGAACATAAAGATAACGCGCACGAACTTCAAAGATTAAAGCAAGTATTGAACTGGGCGGCCTTGTGTCATGAAATCGGCGCAGCCATTTCTCATAGCGAATCGCAAAAGCATGGTGCCTATATTTTAGACAATACCGAGCTAATGGGCTTTGCACAAAGCGAGTTACATCGCTTAAGTTTATTGGTGTTAGGGCATTGTGGCAAACTGAGAAAGTTAGACGTGGACTTTAACGATGAAAGTTTTATTTGTAAATTAATGTCGTTAAGATTAGCGGTAATTTTTTGCCACTCGCGCAACATGCCCGTGTTAAAAAATATCAGCTTTGAGCGCGCAGGAAATACTTTTCTACTTAGTCTGCCCAGCGCTTGGCAACAGGCTTTTCCGCAAACTACTTACTTGTTGGAGGAGGAAATATTAGCGTGGCAAAAAGTGAATTGGAGCTTAGTTGTTTCTTCTCAAGATTAACAATAATCCGTTGATTATATTTGCTTAAAAAATAGTTGACCTTTTAATTAAACGATATAAACTGTTTATACCGTTTAATTGGAGAATATCATGTCAAATACATCGCCGTTACTGGCTGAAGCACTTGGGCTTAAACCTAGCACTGCCAATACAAGCGCGGCTAAAGTCGTCGCTACAAACACAGTGGCATCCAAACCAATGGCCTCTAAACCAGCAGCAACCAAGCCAGTAGCAAAACCAGTGGTCAAGTCCACCATTGCAAGCAAGCCCATTTTAGCTAAACCCAATTTAGCAACAAAAGTAGTGGCAAAACCAAAAGCTAAAGTTGTCAAAAAATCGGTTAAAAAGAACGAAAAAAAAGACGATAGCAAAAAAATTAAGCCAGAAAAAATTAAAATGGAGCGTGATAGCTTCACTATGCCCAAAGATGAATACGCCCAACTATCATTGCTAAAAGCGCGTTTAACCGCCATGGGACAGCCTGCGAAGAAAAGTGAATTGTTGCGTGCAGGTATCAAATTGCTGGTGGCAATGTCAGATAACACGCTCAAAACTACTTTGGCTAAAGTGCCTGTAATTAAAACTGGCAGACCAAATAAATAATCGGGCTAATTATCTGTTACTAAACTAGTTTTATACTAGACCGTATATATACTAGTTTTCTACTAGGCCGTATTTATACTAGACTTGGCGTTTGTACACTCACAATTTCATAACGCGTGGGCTGGCTTAAGTTGGCAGGATTAGATTCAAGGCGCAACCACCATATTGCGCCTTTTTTAATGTTGAGGTCACTCACCTGCAAGCCTAGCAGGTGGCCTGCAACCCGCCCCAGTAAAGGCTGGTGGCCGACCAATAGTAAATTACTTTTTGAGCTAAAACTTGCTAAACAATCTAAAATTTCTCGTAAACTTGCAGTTGGATTTAGGGCAGATTGCACATTGATTTGAGTGCATTTGGAATTGTTTAGCGCCTGCGCCGTTTGAAACGCACGCAGTGCAGCACTGCTCAACAATAAGCTATTTTCTGGTAAATGTGGTTTTAGCCAACGAGCTATGCGCTTGGCTTGGCGCTGACCTTTTGGCGTTAAAGCGCGTGCCATATCGCTTTGCAGTGAATCATCATTTGCAAGCACAGCCTCTGCATGGCGCCATAAGATAATATTGTGGCAATTAATCTGCATGATTCATGGTCATGATTATTTGGCCGAATAGCGCTGGATGAGACTTTTTTGCGCACTTTTACCGTGAGCTCCGTGCAAGCCATGTGCATTTATAGCTTGATATTCACCACCACTTCCTAGCAACCATGCATCTTCGGTGTCGTTTAAATAAGGCATTACACACTCTTGCATAATACGTGATTGCATTTGGGCATCGGTAATTGGCCAGGCGATTTCAATACGTCGAATCATGTTGCGACTCATCCAATCGGCACTGGATAACCACATGCGACTTATGCCATTAATCTCAAAATAAAAGATGCGAGTATGCTCCAAAAAGCGCCCTACGATTGAGCGCACGCGAATTCGGCCATCCACGCCTGGAGCATCAACAGGCAAAATGCACGCACCGCGCACGATTAAATCTATCTCTACGCCCACTTGCGCTGCGCCTATCAAGGCACTCACCAATACTTCATCGGTTAGCGAGTTCATTTTGACGATAATGTTGGCTTTTTTACCCAGCACACATGCACGTTTGGCGGCATTAATATGGCGCAACATAGCACGCTGCAAATTAAATGGCGCAACTAATAATTTACGCATAGTTGGCAGTGCGATTTGGCTGGTTAAATGCCTAAACATGTATTCCATCTCACGTGTAATGGTTAAATCACTCGTCAACATGCATATATCGGTGTACAACTTGGCCGTGTTAGCGTTGTAATTTCCTGTGGATAAATGCCCATAACGCTTAATACGTGTGCCTTCACGCCGCATCACCAGCAACATTTTAGCGTGCGTTTTTAGCCCTATCATGCCGTACACAATTTGCGCGCCTATGGCCTCTAGCGATTCGGCCCAGTTAATATTGGCCTCTTCATCAAAACGCGCTTTAATTTCTACCACCACCAGCACTTCTTTGCCGCGTTTTACCGCCTCTTGCAGCAAGTTAAATAGTCGCATATCGCTGCCTGTACGGTAGATGGTTTGGTGTATCGCTAGCACATTCGGGTCATAAACCGCCTCGCGCAAAAACTCAATCACCGCATCAAAACTCTCAAAAGGCCGATGAATCAACACGTCACCTTGTTTAAGACGCGTAAAAAATGATTCGCCATGCTTTATTTGTTTTGGCCAGCACGGTTTAAATGCCTCGAAAGTTAAATCTTCACTTTGAGCTAAGCTAGTTAATTGAATGAGTCGTCCTAAGTTTACTGGCCCTTGTACACGGTAGAGCGAGGCCGCTGGCAAGTTGAATTCTTTTAACAAAAAGGTGGCCAAGCCTTCCGTGCAAGCTTTAGAGACTTCTAAACGTACTGCTTCACCATAAGGCCTTTGTGCCAGCTCTTGTCTTAAAGCGCTTGGCAAATCGCTCATATCACCTTCGTCTAAAGACAAATCAGAATGGCGTGTGACTCTAAATTGCGAATAACTTAGTATTGTTCTTTTAGTAAATAAGCTGGCCAAATGCGCGCCAATTATACTGGTAAGGGTGACAAACTGCAGGTGAGGAGACCCATTTTTGGGAATTTGAATCAATCTAGGTAACACACGTGGCACACGAATAATGCTGATGGTGGGAGCGTTAGTGTTGTTTTCTGGTTCTAACTCAACAATAAAGTGCAAAGCTTTGCTAGCGACTAAAGGGAAGGGATGTGCCCTATCTAAAGCAATGGGCAATAATAGTGGTTTTACATTAGCCTCAAAATATTGAGCCACCCATTTTTGTTGATGTGCACTACGTTGATTGCCCGCTACAATATCAACACCTGCTTGCTGTAACGCGGGCATAAGCTCATTATTAAATATGTCGTATTGGTGGTTTACCAGTGCGTGGGCTTGGCTAGACACCTCGTTAAAACTATTGAATGTGACTAAGCCTTTTTTAACGCCAGCGCGCATGGCATCTAGCTGTGCTCCCATGCGCACTTCAAAAAACTCATCTAAATTAGAGGCGACAATACACAAATATTTAAGTCGCTCCAGCAAAGGATAATTATGACGCTGCGCCAAAGCCAACACGCGCTGATTAAAGCCCAAAAGGCTTAAATCGCGATCTAATAGCTTTAGATTAGGGCTTGTCATATGTCCCTATCTTATGACAAATTAGCTTAATAATTATGACATTTTTGTGAAATTTCATCAAAATTTCCAAAGTAACCGCATCGTATTTTTAGCTTACAAATCATCTAAATTGTCTAATAGTTGTAAAGATTGTGCTTGTATTGCCGCCACCTCTTCTGCGCTAAAACGCTGTACATTTTTTGCCATCAACGCGGTGCGCGGGTTGCGGTTAAAGGTGTCGTAATGTTTAATTAAAAAATTCCAATATAGCGTGGTAGTTGGGCAAGCTTCTGCACCTGTTTTTAACTCTGGTTTATAGCGGCAGTTGCTGCAATAATTACTCATGCGCTTAATATAAGCGCCGCTGGCCACATAAGGTTTGCTGGTAAAGCGTCCACCATTAGCATATAACGCCATGCCCGCAACGTTGGGTAGCTCCACCCATTCTATTGCATCCACATACACCGCCAAATACCAAGCTGCCATTTCTTTTGGATTAATTTCAGTCAGCACGCCAAACATGCCTGTTACCATTAAACGCTGAATATGATGCGCGTAGCCATGTTGCATCGTGTCATTTATCGTCTGTTTCATACAATTCATCTGCGTGTCTGCAGACCAATACCAGCGCGGCAGCTGGCGCATATGCTGGTAATGATTGGCTTCTGCCATTTGTGGCATGTCTAACCAATATACGCCACGAATAAATTCGCGCCAGCCGAGTATTTGTCGAATAAAACCTTCTACACTGGGCAGCGGTAATTGATTTTTATGGTAAGCAGTAACGGCTGCGTTAATCACCTCGCGCGGGTTTAACAGCTTTAAATTTAGCGAGGTTGAAAGCAGAGAATGCCATAAATAGGGGCTTTGTGCTGCATTAGAAGATTGCCACATTGCATCTTGGTGGTCACCAAAACCTGCTAGTTTATTAGCAATAAAATCGTCTAAGAATTGTAGCGCCTGTTCACGCGTCACAGGCCAAATAAAATGCAATAAAGAACCTGGATGATTTGGAAAATGCTTTTCTACATCATCAATCACAGCTTGGGTAAGCGCGTCAATACTAACTTGTGGCGCTGTTGGCACATGTTGCGGTCCCGCCTTGGTGAATGCTTTGCGATTTTCTGCATCATAATTCCACGCGCCGCCCACTGGGTTTTTGCCTGTCATCAGCACATTGTATTTTGCACGCATTTGGCGATAAAAAAACTCCATGCGTAGCTCTTTTTTGGGCCCATTTTTGCCATCAGCAGCATAATGTTTAAAATCAGCGCGACTGCACATAAAATGGGTGTCATCACGAATCACTAGTTGAATATTATTTTGTTTGCATAGCGCAATTAAATCTTGTTCTAATCGATATTCACCAGGCTCACAAATAATCACTTTTTGTGGTTTTAGCGCGGCAATATAATGCGCCCAAGCAGCGTTTAAATGCGTAAAATCGTGCTCACCTAGCTTTAAATACATGCTCAAAGATTTTGATTGGTGAGTACCAATATCCATGCGGCCTGCAAGCGCATGATAAAAATGCCGCATGGCCGATAAAAAAAGTACAATGCGCGCCTTGTGGCTCCACACTTGGGTGGCCTCATGACTCGCCTCCACCATCAATATTGCATCTTGCGCGGCATCAAAACCCTCTAATGCAGGGTTATCAAAATTGAGCTGGTCGCCCAGAACTAATATTAAATGGCGCATATTATTTGGCTTTTTTTCGGCAGGTTTCAGAGCAGTATTTCACTTCGTGCCAGTTTTTTGCCCATGCTTTGCGCCACGTCATTTCGCGCTGGCACACCATACAAATTTGCTGGGTAGATTACTTTTATTGCCTTTAAATGAGGATGGTTTAATCACATTAAAAAGACTCAGTTAATTGTATGAGGTTCAAGCAATAATCAGAATTATTGCCAATTGCGCGGCGACAAATCCAAATGGCGCGGTAACGCACACGCTAGAGCCATAACCTGCACAATTTAAGCCTGCTATTGCACCAGTTTTTTTAATAACATTTTTTACATTGCCAGCACCCGCATGGATATTGGTTCGCAGGCCAGCACTGGAATGTTTTAGTCCAGTGGCATCGTCCTCTATGTTAGTACTTTTCTCCAACGCACAAACCTCATTGGGCTGCATCACCAACTCATCAGAATAGACACAAGTAATACCAAATTTGGGCGATTTTTTTGCATGCTTTAAATTTAACTCTTGGCCTTTGGGGAAACTGTAATTACGGCGCAGTTGGTTACGCACTTTGGCCAGTAATTTATCACCTGTCACAGCGCTTAAATCAGCGGTTTTGATACGTGTGGGGTCTAGCCTACCACCTGCGGCACCAGCCATAATAAGTGGCGTTTTGGCGCTTTTACAAAACTCAGCTAGCGCAATTTTAGCTTTGGCATCATCTATACAATCTACAATCACATCACATTTAAAATTGAGTAATTTGGCCACATTTTCAGGCGTAATAAAATCTTCTATTTCGCGAACGATGCTACTTGGATTAATGGCACGAATACGCTCGGCCATTGCCGTAACTTTGGCTTTACCAAACTCGCCCTCTAGCGCATGAATTTGGCGGTTTACATTACTTTCTGCAATGTTATCTAAATCGATCAAAGTAATGCTGCCAACGGCGTTACGCGCCAATGCCTCTGCCGCCCAGCTGCCCACGCCACCAATACCAATCACTACCACGTGTGCGACTTGCAGCTTGGCTAAGCCTGCATCGCCATATAAACGGCTGACACCGCCAAAGCGACGTGCAATATCTATCTCAGCTTGCATTTCTTCCACTCCGTCGTGCACAATACAACGAAGCATCCAGCATGCAGCCTGTTAAAAACTGGATTCTTCACTACGTTCAGAATGACGTGCATTGTTAAGTTTCTAGCACTACAAATGCTGCCGCTAAATTCTTTTCATCACTAATACTGATGTGCGTTTGCGTGATTTTTTTGCTCACTAAAAAAGCTTTTAAATCTGTCGCCAGCACTAATATTGGCTTGCCTAAATCATCATGCGAAACAGCAATATTTTGAAAGGTGGCTGGTGCGCGCAAACCCGTACCCAGCGCTTTACTAAACGCCTCTTTTGCGGCAAAACGTTTGGCTAAAAAATGTGCTTTAATGTGCCCGTCTTTAGTTTCTAAGTCTTCGTAACTTTCAAGCTCAGAACTCGCCAAAATGCGTTTGGCAAATTCATCACCAAATTGCGCGATAGAGGCCTCAATGCGTGTAACCTCGACTATATCGGTGCCAATGCCGTAAATCATATTATTTAAGAATCATTTTACTTAAGAACCATTTTATTGAGATGCTGCTTCTTTCATAAGTAGCTTCATCTCTGCCACCGCATTATCCCAGCCCACAAACAGGGCGTGTGCAACAATGGCGTGGCCAATGTTCAGCTCTTCTAGACCTGCAATTTCGGCAATTTGGTGCACATTGTGATAATGCAAACCGTGACCAGCATTCACCACCAAGCCCAACTTAACGGCATGGGCTATGGCAAGCTTAACACGCGTAAGTTCTATGGTCTTATCAGCCTCGGTTTCGGCATCTGCAAAGGCACCTGTATGAATCTCTACCACTGGCGCACCTGCTTTTTTAGAGGCATCAATTTGTGCAATATCTGGTCCAATAAACAGCGATACGCGAATGCCGTGGCTAGCTAATTTATCACACGCTGCTTTTACTTTCTCAAAATGTGCAATCACGTCCAAGCCGCCTTCTGTGGTGCGCTCTTCACGCCGCTCTGGCACTAAGCATACATCTTGCGGTGCCACTTTAATGGCGATTTCAATCATTTCATCGGTCACCGCGCATTCCAAATTCATTTTAGTTTGCAATAACGGCCGCAGCGCAAAAATATCCGCGTCTTGCATGTGGCGGCGATCTTCACGCAAGTGTAACGTAATGCTATCCGCCCCCGATTGCTCCGCACGCAACGCAGCTTGTACCACGCTGGGGTATTTAGTGCCACGCGCTTGACGAATGGTGGCGACGTGGTCGATATTGACACCTAGTTTAATCATTTCTTTACCTTACTTTAAAAACTTTTTTGCCACAGATGCACACAGATGCACACAGATAGACACGGATAAAAGCATTACTTTAGAGAGTTGCTGGTGTAACTTAGCGATATTTGTACTGTAGTTTTTTAATCTGTGTTTATCTGTGGCTAAAATCAAAGCCATACTAATTATAACCCCTGTAAATCAATCAAAAGCTGCCTTGTATGTAGCGGTTTATCGCCCAAATAATGCGCCAGCAAGTAGCGCATGAGTTGCTTGCTTTGATTTTGCGTTACACTATCAGTGTAATCATCGCGCGCCATATTCAGCAGTGTTTTACCGCTTAATTGTACGCCATTTTTAGTAGACTTTAGCTCACAAGCGCCAAACTCTGCCTCGTAACGGTAAGTTTTATCTGCTTCAATCGCCACATCATTTTCGTCTTGTAGCAATGGCACAGCGTAGCCCATTTCTTGCAAAAGTTTTAACTCAAAGCGCCTTAGTGTAGTCGCTAAGTCCGCACCGTTTGCCAAGGTTTGCAGGGCGTTTGCATAATATTCAAACAAGCTTTCGTGCGCGTCTTCTCTTGGCAGAAGCCTTAATAACAGCTCGTTCATGTAAAAGCCGCACATCAGCGCTTCGCCTTTAATCAGCGTTAGCCCTGTGTTCCAATCTAAGCTATGCAAGGTTTTAAGCTCGTTTTTGCCCGACCACGCACCAGAAAGCATTTGAAACGATTGCAACATGCCACGCATAGCAGAATGCGGCCTGCGCGCGCCTTTTGCGACGGCTGCAATGCGCCCAAATTGCTGGCTAAAAAGCTCAACGACTAAACTTGTTTCTTTAAATGGATAGGTGTGTAACACATACACAGCCTGTCCAGTCTGCTTAAAAGCATCTTGACGATGAGAAGCTAGCTTAACCTCCATCATCAATCAGGCTTTGCTAAACTTTGCAAAACTTCATCTTCTGCTTTTTGAATTAAAAGTGGGACAAGCATTTTCGTTGGATCGTCTGCCGAAAATAGAATCATGGCGTACTTAATTTCGTCATCATTATGTACAGGGGTGAACTTGCCAAAACCATAGCGCGAATTACGCATCAACTGCCAAGCGCCTTTTGGCTCGGCATATTCTGGCTTATCAAAGTGCTGTCTAATCTCTTCTGTAGCCACGCTTTTAAGCGAATAGTCGCCATGATCTGCCAATATTACCCAGCCCATTTCGCCGTTTTTATTGGTGTTTTTTAACTGATATAAATACCAATTGCCGTCTTCGTAAACCAGATGGAACACATTGTTAATTGCGCCCGTTTTTTTATTTATGGCAAAATAAACACCTTGGTCATCCAGCTCGATGGGTTTGCCGTAAATCGGCAGATTAAACACATTATTACTAAAAACGTTGCTATTAGACATTGCCAACATCCTTATTAAATCAACAGACTATATCAAACAACTCATATAAATCAATAGCCTAGACTTTTTAGCGCCCTTTCGTCATCGGCCCAGCCGCCTTTGACTTTAACCCAAGTTTCTAAATAAACTTTGCTGCCGAATAATTTTTCCATGTCTTGACGCGCTTCGGTAGAAATTTGTTTCATTTTCTCACCATTTTTACCAATGAGCATGGGCTTTTGGCTATCTTTATCCACAATTATCGCGGCAAAAATGCGGCGTAAGTTTTTCACCGTTTCAAATTTTTCAATCTCCACCGTCACCGAATATGGAATTTCATCACCTAACAAGCGGAATATTTTCTCACGAATCAACTCGGCAGCTAGAAAGCGTTCGTTTTTATCAGTAAGTTCATCTTCACCATAAATCGCCGCTTGCTCAGGTAAATACTTGCGTGTGGCTGCTAACAGTTCATCCAAATGTAAACTTTTCTTCGCACTCACGGGGATAATGCCAACAAAATCATGCAGCAAATCAAAATCCTGAATCAGCGGCAACAGATTACCTTTGTCGCCCATTAAATCAGATTTATTCACCACCAAAAATACGGGCTTATCTTTAGGCAACAAGCTTAATACCTTTTTGTCAGCATCACCAAGTTTCATCGGCTCAATCACAAACAACACCACATCAACTTCCGTC
>JANMOP010000096.1:0-13408 GCA_031369365.1 Methylotenera sp. | reverse complement strand
ATCGTCTGCAAGCGCGTACAAAAAATAAAAATAACATGAAAAAATTAATCAATAAAGTTGATAATTTATTAGTCGAAAGCCTGACTGGTTTTGCTGCCGCGCATAGCGATTTAGTTAGCTTACACCTAGAACCCAATTTTTTAACGCGCACCAAGAAAAATCAGGGAAAAGCGCAAAACAAAGTTGCTGTTATCTCTGGCGGCGGCTCTGGGCATGAGCCGCTACACGCGGGCTATATAGGCTACGGCATGTTAGACGCGGCCTGCCCTGGTCATGTTTTCAGCTCGCCCACACCAGACCAAATGCTAGCCGCGGCTGAAGCCGTACACGCAAACAAAGGCATTTTATTTATCGTTAAAAATTACTCTGGCGACGTGATGAATTTTGAAATGGCGAGCGAAATGTTGCGGTTTGATCACGCGACAGTTTTAACAAGCGACGATTGCGCCGTCATCAACAGCACCTACACCACAGGTCGCCGTGGCGTTGCTGGCACGGTAATAGTGGAGAAATGCGTGGGTAGCCTTGCCGAAACAGGCGCTAATTTGCAAGCCTGCAAAACACTTGGCGATAAAGTAAATGCTCGCACGGCCAGTATCGGCGTGGCCTTAAGTAGCTGCACTGTACCCGCCGCTGGCCGCCCTACTTTTGATATTGCTGATAACGAGCTAGAAATGGGCGTGGGCATTCACGGCGAACCAGGCCGCAGACGCGAGACCATGCGCGAGGCAGATGCGATTGTGAGCGATTGTGTGGACGCGATTTTGGCCGACTTTACCGCTAAAAATATCAGCGCCAAAACCGAAGCCTTGCTGCTGATTAACGGCTTTGGCGCAACGCCGCTAATGGAGCTATATCTCATCTACAACACCGCTGCTAAATTATTCACGCAGCATGGCGTTAAAATAACGCGATCACTAGTTGGCAATTACGTCACCGCGCTAGATATGGCGGGCGCGTCAATCACCTTATGCCTGTTGGATGACGAAATGAAACAACATTGGGATAGCCCTGTGCATACGGCGGGTTTACGTTGGGGGCGCTAAACTTAAGGCGAGCTTTTTGCCAGCACATGATATTCTGTCAGGCTTTCTCTCAAGTGCATTTAACATGACGAACAACATCACATCTGAAACCTATATTGCGCCTAAAACTGGCATAAACGATATGTTTATCCCGTGTAACGAAACCTTTATACCAAGTAAAGACGCCTCGCTCGAGTCATCTATTGCTACTTTACAAGCTAAATTATTGGCTTTAAACATTCATGTAATCGAGCAATCTTGGCTGAATGAAATTGAAGGTATTTGGTCGGTGCATGTCATCGATAGCGAGTGCACACGTTTATTCACCAATGGCAAAGGCGCGTCGCAATTGGCTGCTAGGGCAAGTGCCTTGGGTGAGTATTTTGAGCGGCTAAGTACCAATTATTTTTGGACGCATTTTTATTTAGGCGAAACGATTGCCAATAAAGCCTTTGTGCATTATCCGAATGAGCAATGGTTTAAAGTGAAAAATGATCAATGGCCAAAAGAGTTGCTCACGCCAGAGCTGCAAAAATTCTATAACCCAGAAGACACGGTACTTGCCAGCCAACTCATCGATTTAAACTCTGGCAATACAGAGCGCGGTATTTGCGCCATCCCTTACACACGTTTATGCGATGGGTTAGTTACGTATTTTCCTGTGAATTTAATCGGCAATTTGTACGTGAGCAACGGCATGAGCGCAGGAAATACGCTGATGGAAGCGCGCACCCAAGCGCTGGCAGAGATTTTTGAGCGCGACATTAAATACAAAATTATCCGCGAAGGCATTTGTCTGCCCGACGTGCCTGAAAGCTTTATTAATCGCTTTCCGCGCATCGCAGCGGGCATTAAGGGTTTGCGCGATGCAGGCTATGGCATTTTGGTCAAAGATGCCTCGCTGGGCGGTCAATTTCCTGTCATGTGCGTCACACTATTACATCCAGAGGATCAAGGCTGTTTCGCCAGCTTTGGCGCGCATCCAAGGTTTGAAGTGGCGCTAGAGCGTGCACTTACTGAGCTGCTGCAAGGCCGTGCTATTGGCAAAAATGGAGAAGGCTTAAAAGGCTTTGCCGCACCAGGCTTTGATATGGAAGAAATCGCCGACAGCCAAAATTTAGAAATTCATTTTGTAGATTCTAGCGGTGTAATTAGCTGGGATTTTTTACGCAACACGCCCGATTATGAATTTGTGGATTGGAACTTTGGCAACACCACTCAAGAGGATTACCACTTTTGCGTTAATACGATTCACGCGCTTGGCAAAGACATGTACATCGCTGATTTCACGCATTTAGGTGTTTATGCCTGCCGCATTTTTGTGCCAGGCATGAGTGAAATCTACCCTGTGGAAGAGCTAGAATGGGCGAATAACACGGTTGGCAATTTGGTGCGGCCTTATGCTTTGAAATTACAAGATTTAACTAAAAAGGAATCTGCCGAGCTATTAAAAATACTACTCGATTTAGATATTGCCGACGATTTACCCGTTACCATGCTCATCGGCCTGTGTACGGATGCCAATACGGTGTGGGTGGATTTGCGCGTAGGTGAGCTTAAAACCTTGGCTGCATTGGCTTGTGGCGCAACTGATGACATTTTGGACGGCTGTGCGTGGATTGCCCAATTTAACGAACTTTCGGCGGAACGCGCAAAACTCTACCGCTGCATTTCAAACATGGTACAACTTAACGAAGAAATGAATAGCAGTGCGGCTTTCGAGGCTAATTTGCAATTAATGTATGGCGCAGAGTCGTTGCAACAAGCGCACCAACTCATCAACCGCAAAGAACAATATCTTGGCCTAGGTAATTTAGGTGCGAATATGGAGGGCAGTAACATGCACCAACAACTACTGGCTGCCTATGGCAAGGTTTGGAAGTTTTAAACTAGATGAAAATTCCGCATAGATTGCAACCGCTAGTAGAAGATGGCCTCATCGACGATGTGACTCGCCAATTAATGAGCGGTAAAGAGGCGATGGTGTTTGTGGTAATTTGTGGCGGCGAAGTGCGTTGCGCCAAAGTGTATAAAGAGGCAGATAAACGCAGTTTTAGACAAAGTGTCGATTATACCGAAGGCCGTAAAACCAAAAATAGCCGCCAAGCGCGCGCCATGCAAAAAGGTAGCAAATACGGCCGCGAGGCGCAAGAAGCGGCTTGGCAAAGTGCCGAGGTAGATGCGCTGTATCGCCTCGCCAATGCTGGAGTGCGCGTACCCACGCCGTATAATTTTTACGAGGGCGTTTTGCTGATGGAGCTAGTCACAGGTGACGACGGCAATGCCGCGCCGCGCTTGAATGACGTTGAGCTAAGCGCAGAAACCGTGCGTGAATATCACGCATTTTTGATTCAACAAGTAGTACGCATGTTGTGCGCGGGCATTGTGCATGGCGATTTATCTGAATTTAATATTTTGGTGGGCAGCGATGGCCCTGTAATTATCGACCTGCCGCAAGCGGTGGACGCCGCAGGCAATAGCCACGCCAAAGACATGCTGGTTCGCGATGTGAGTAATTTGGCTAATTACTTTGGCCAATTTGCGCCTGAGCTTTTGAAAACGCAATACGCCAAAGAAATTTGGGCGCTGTATGAACGCGGTGATTTGAAAGTTGAATCGCCATTAACAGGCCATTTTGCTGAAACCAATAAAGCGGTGGATATGCAAAGCGTAATGCGCGAAATTAAAAATGCGGAGTTTCAAGAGAGTGCAAGGCTAAAAAGATTGGCTGAATCACGATTGGAAGATGCGAATAAAACTTAAAACATTCCGTCATTCTGAGCGTAGCGAAAGAATCTAGTTCTATGACCCTTAAAGCTGGATTCTTTCGCTACGCTCAGAACGACAATTAAGGGTTTTGTGGCAGAAGTTAGTCTGCAAACACTTGATTCCACAGCGCCTTTACCGCGTTTTCATGTTCACTCACTGCCCCCATTTCAACGCGCATATGCGTTGCGCCTTGCAGTTTGAGCGTGTGTTGCATACGCCTATATTCTCGGTAGGCAATTGCAGTTTTTTCGGCCAAATCTAGGTCTATCATTTGTAGCGCACCCAGCCGTTTTAATAGTGCAATATTACCTATGTTTTTAATGAGTTGTGGGTATTGGTGGGCATGAATTAACACCAAATATTGCACCAAAAACTCTATGTCTATAATGCCACCAACGCTGTGTTTTATATCAAACATGCCAGCTTCAAAAGATTGTGCGCCTGATTTTTGAGATAGGTGCATTTTTTCACGCATATTAATCACTTCAGTTTTCAGTTTTTGTACATCTCGAGTTTGCGTTAAAACCTCAATCCTAATCTGCTCAAAAGCCTTGCCAATACTGGCATCACCCGCCACAAAACGCGCACGCGTGAGTGCTTGATGCTCCCACGCCCAAGCTTTATGCAACTGGTATTCGCGAAAAGCCACAACACTGCTCACCAGCAAGCCACTGTTGCCATCGGGGCGCAACTGCAAATCAGTTTCATACAACAAACCTGCCGAGGTGAGCGTGTTAAACCAACTGCTGATGCGCTGCGCGAAGCGCGAATAGATTTCGGACGCATTTTCATTTGTGTCATCGTATAAAAAAATAATATCCAAATCAGAAACATAGCCCAGCTCTTTACTGCCTAGCTTGCCATAACCAATCACCGCAAACTGCGGCTCTGCGCTATGTTTAAAGCTTAAACCTTGCCAAATGGTAGGTAAACTCACCTGCAAAATAATGTCGGCCAAGGCAGTTAAATAATCAGATAGGGTTTCTAAAGGCAACTTGCCAGCACCCGCTTTTACAATCAAATCTTGCGCAGCAAAACGCATGATGGCAGCGTGCTTAAAATGGCGCATGGCGTTCATCTGTGCTTCGCTATCGCCTGCTAATTCCGCCATTTTCTGCGTAAGGGTTTGTTTCATTGCCGCAAAATCGGGTGCAGCGTACAAGTTTTGCGTATCTAGCAACTCATCTAGCAAAATCGGGTGTGCGGCCAAATACTGCGCCAACCAAGGGCTGGCTGCACATAGCTGAATGACTAAGTGCAGCGCTTGCGGAAACTCTGCTAACAGCGCCAAATAACTGGCGCGACGACAAATATTTTCCAGTAGATTAATCGTGCGTAACAAGGCCGCGTCAGCGTTGGTTTCCAAACTGGCTTGCTTAATCACCAGCGGCATCAGCGTATCAAAGCGCTGGCGACTTAACTCGGGCAGGCGCTGGTAGCGGCTGCTATTACGCAGCATTTGCAATTGTTGTAATGTTTGTGAAGCATCGCTATAACCCGCATTAGACAGGGCTTGCAGGCTTGCATTGGGAGGCTCTAATCCTGTGGCCTGTACATTTGTTAATGTGCCCTGCCAAACCGCATCAAACCAAGGCGCAGTTGCGGAGGTTGCAGACAGATTTTCAGGTTGCGCTTGCTCGTTAAAAGTCGCGTCAAAATGCGCTTGTACGTGCTTTCTGTGCAGGTTTAATTGCGCTAAAAACGCTGGCCAACCTTCATAATTCATGGCTTTTGCAATACGCGCTTTCGCCTCATCAGTTTTGGGCAAATCCTGCGTTTGCGCGTCGTCCACGTACATGAGCCTGTGCTCTAAATTGCGTAAAAATACATAAGCTTGGGTCAGTTCAGATACAGTTTTTTCTGACAATAAGCCTTTGTTTTTTAATAATTTTAATACTTGTAAAGTTGATTTAATTTGTAAGCTGGCATCTTGTCCACCGCGAATTAATTGAAACACTTGTGCGATAAATTCTATCTCGCGAATACCACCACGACCCAGCTTAATATCGTCGTGTTTGCCTTTAATATTCACGTCTCTATGAATTTGCAGTTTTAACTCGCGCATGCTATTTATCGCGCCATAATCGAGATATTTTCTAAACACAAATGGTTTTAAATGTTTATCCACACCAAGCTGCGAGCCAGTAATGACGCGGCCTTTAATCCAAGCATAACGCTCCCATTCACGACCATTGTTTTGGTAATAATCTTCTAGCGCGTCCAAATTTGGCACCAATACGCCCTCGTTACCAAACGGCCGCAAGCGCATATCCACGCGAAATACAAAGCCGTCTTCGGTCACCTCATTCAATGCCGCAATCACTTTTTTACCGAGTTGATTATAAAAATCTTGCTCACTCAAGTCCTCTGACCAATTTTTATCGGTATCAAAAGCAAAAATCAAATCCACGTCAGAAGATACGTTTAACTCTGCTCCGCCCAACTTGCCCATACCAACCACTACAAAGCTGCAAGGCACGTCTTTATCGACATGCAGCCATTCCGAATTAAACTTAACCGCACTTTGAATGGCGATTTCTGCCAAGCTGGTGGTGGTTTGCATTACCTCGACTAAGTCTGCCAATCCATTTAAATCGCGGTACATCAGGCGCAAAATCACTCGCTGGCGTAGTTGTCGCAATGCTTTTTTAAGCGAAACTTCATCAATTATTTTTGCTGCGTTTAAAAAATCTTGCATGTCGGCGGTTAAATAGGTTTTTGCATGATTTTCTAGCAAATCATCCAGTATTAAGGCATCTTTTGCCAATAGTCGCGCTGCAAACAAACTGCAATCTAATACACGTTGCACACCCGCCGCGAAGCTAGTTTCGGCGTGGCTTTCAGATAGCAATTTTTCAAGTGTAAGCATCAGTTTTTTAAGGTAATATATTGTATTAACAACGTGTAACATCTTACATTAAACATCATAAATACAAAGTAGGTTTTGGGAGTTTGGCAGTATGTCAATTGAGTCAGTTCTTCACGAAAGTCGCGTTTTTGAGCCATCTGAAACGTTTAAACAACAAGCTAATGTATCTGGCATGGCCGCCTACAACGCGCTTTGCGCCGATTTTTCTGCCGATTACGAAAGCGCTTGGGCGAAACTAGCGCGCGAGCTTTTGATGTGGAGTAAACCTTTTACCAAAACGCTTAATGAAGATAAAGCTCCGTTTTATAAATGGTTTGAAGATGGCGAGCTCAACGTTTCTGCCAATTGCCTCGATAAACACCTCAAGACTATCCCCAACAAAGTTGCCATCATTTTTGAGGCCGATAATGGCGACACTAAAAACGTCACTTATAAAGAGCTTTACACCCACGTGTGCCAATTTGCCAATGGCTTAAAAAAGCTTAATCTTAACATTGGCGAGCGCGTGATTATTTACTTGCCAATGGGCATTGAGGCAGTTGTTGCCATGCAAGCTTGCGCGCGGCTTGGGCTTGTTCACTCGGTTGTTTTCGGCGGTTTTTCTGCTAAAAGCATTCATGAACGCATTTTAGATGCAGGCGCTGCTGCCATTATTACCTCTGACGGCCAATTTCGCGGTGGTAAAACGCTGCCATTGAAAAATGCGGTAGATGAAGCTATTGCGATGGGTGGTTGTGAGAGCATTCAAAAAGTTATCGTGCTTAAAAAAACAGGCCAAGAAGTCGCTTGGAATACCAATCATTCAAACCGCGATATTTGGTGGAGCGACTTGATTGCAGGTGTTGCCGACACCTGCGAGCCTGTGATGGTGAGCGCGGAACATCCATTATTTCTGCTTTACACAAGCGGCTCAACAGGCAGGCCAAAAGGAGTGCAACATAGCTCTGCGGGCTATTTGCTACACGCGCTAAACACCATGCGCTGGACATTCGACATCAAAGATAACGATGTGTTTTGGTGCACGGCCGATGTAGGCTGGATTACGGGTCATACCTACGTGGCTTACGGCCCATTGGCGATGGGCGCGACGCAGATTATTTTTGAAGGTATTCCCACTTACCCAGATGCTGGCCGTTTTTGGCAGATGATAGCAAAGCACAAGGTTTCGATTTTTTACACCGCACCAACGGCTATTCGTTCGCTTATTAAAGCCGCAGAAACCACGCCAAGCACACACCCAAAAAATTACGATTTAAGCAGCTTGCGAATTTTGGGCAGCGTGGGCGAGCCAATTAACCCGCAAGCTTGGATGTGGTATTTTGAAAATATTGGCAGCAGCAAATGTCCAATTGTAGATACTTTTTGGCAAACCGAAACAGGTGGCCATGTGATTACACCGCTACCAGGCGCTACAGCGCTTGTTCCTGGCTCATGCACATTACCATTCCCGGGTATCGATATAGCAGTGGTAGATGAAACTGGCAAAGATGTACCTTGGGGCACTGGCGGGCTATTAGTTATTAAAAAACCATGGCCAAGTATGATTCGGACTATCTACAACGATGCCGAGCGCTACGTTTCTAGCTACTATCCAGCCGATTTGGGCGGCACAACCTATTTAGCAGGTGACGGCGCTGTGCGCGATGCCAAGACTGGCAACTTCACCATTATGGGCAGAATTGACGACGTGCTAAATGTATCTGGTCACCGCCTAGGCACCATGGAAATTGAATCCGCACTGGTATCTAACCCATTAGTCGCAGAAGCCGCCGTAGTCGGCAAACCGCACGACATTAAAGGCGAGTCCGTCGTCGCTTATGTGGTGCTTAAAGGCGCGCGACCTACTGGAGACGAGGCTAAAAAAATAGTCGAAAACTTACGAAATTGGGTTGGCAAAGAAATCGGCCCGATTGCCAAGCCTGATGATATTCGCTTTGGTGATAATTTACCAAAAACACGTAGCGGCAAGATTATGCGCCGTTTGCTCCGCAGCCTTGCCAAAGGTGAAGAGATTACAAGCGATATTTCAACACTAGATAACCCTGCGATTTTGGAGCAGTTGAAAGAAGTGGTGCGTTAAAGCTCCTGGGCACTCTCTCTGCCTTCGGCATTCACCTTGTAGCTTTGCGCTCCAAACCATGAAACTTCGAAAAGTTTTGACGTTAAATTACCCCTGCTGCAGAGCTTGTGATTATTTTTGCTTTTGCTTTTGCTTTTGCTTTTGACTTTGACTTTGACTTTGACTTTAACTCCCCTGCTGCCGCGCCTGTGATGATTTAAAAAGTTGGGAGGGTTTGAGCGAGGACTGTCTGAGCGAAGCGAGTTCCGCAGCGCCCAACTTTTTAAAGCAGCGCAGGGAAGCCGAAGGCCGTGGCAGGGGGTGCTCTTTTCTTTGGTTACTTTCTTTTGAGCAAGCAAAAGAAAGTAACTTGCCTAGGGGCAAAAGGAATGGTTAAAGTTAGCACCATTGCCCCTCTCCCCAACCCCTCTCCCGCAAGCGGGCGAGGGGCATACGCACATACCTGCTATTGCTATTGCTATTGCTATTGCTATTGCTATTGCTTTGCTTTTGCTTTTGACTTTGACTTTGACTTTTACTCCCCTACTGCCGCGCCTGTGATGATTTAAAAAGTTGGGGGATTTTAGCGAGGACTGTCTGAGCTCCGCGACAAGCCACGTACTTTGTGGCTTGTTAGGGCGAGTTCCGCAGCGCCCAACTTTTTGAATCAGCGCAGGGAACAAGCGGCAGGGGGTGTCTTTTTGTTTGGGTACTTTATTTTGGACAAGCAAAATAAAGTACCTCGCCTAAAGGCGAAAAAGTATTGTTAAAGTTAAACCATTTCACCCCCCCCCCGCCCTAACCCTCCCCCTTAGAGGGCGAGGGATAAAAACCACTGAATTCCGTGTCAGCACGGAATGACGAGATTGGTTGTATATTTCAGGTAAAATAGCGCTTTCCCAAATTCAAGCATTCGCCATGTCGCTACAACAAGAAATCTCCCGCCGCCGTACTTTCGCCATCATCTCTCACCCCGATGCGGGTAAAACTACGCTTACCGAGAAGCTATTATGGTTTGGAGGTGCGATTCAAGTAGCGGGTGAGGTGCGTGGGCGCAAGGCTTCGCGCCATGCAACATCGGATTGGATGGAGCTTGAGAAGCAACGTGGCATTTCGGTCACATCAAGCGTCATGCAGTTTCCGTATCGCGAACACATGATTAACCTGCTGGATACCCCTGGCCATGATGACTTCTCTGAAGATACTTATAGAACGCTGACGGCTGTTGACTCGGCGGTGATGGTAATTGACGCTGTGAATGGTGTGGAAGCGCAAACCATCAAGCTGCTGAATGTTTGTAGAATGCGCGATACGCCGATTATTACGTTTATCAATAAGCTAGACCGCGAGAGCCGCGAGCCGATTGAGTTGCTGGATGAGATAGAAACCACGCTGGGCATGGAATGCGCGCCAATGACTTGGCCGATTGGCATGGGTAAAAGCTTTCGTGGTGTTTACAATCTTTACACTGACACCATTTCGTTTTTCGATCCACGGGCAGAAAAAGGTACGTCAGAGGTGATTGTAGGCCTAGATAATCCGCGCCTTGACGAGCTACTGGGTCATGTGGCAGCGCAATTGCGTGTGGATATTGAATTAGTTCGCGGTGCATCGCATACGTTTGACGCGGCAAGATTTTTAGGTGGTAAGCAAACGCCAGTATATTTTGGCTCGGCCATTAACAACTTTGGCGTGCAAAGCTTGCTGGATGCAGTGGTTGACTTATCCCCTGCCCCACTGGCACGCAACACAGCGACTAGATTAGTCGCGCCAGATGAGGCGAAATTCTCAGGCTTTGTGTTCAAAATTCAAGCCAATATGGATCCGAAACACCGCGACCGTATCGCGTTTTTACGCGTGTGTTCTGGCCGTTTTGAGCGTGGCATGAAAATCAAACAAATCAGTACGAACAAGCTGATGGCGGTCAATAACGCCATTACCTTTATGGCGCAAGACCGCACCACTATGGACGAAGCCTACTCTGGCGACATTATTGGCATACCGAATCACGGTACGATTAAAGTGGGTGATACGTTTAGCGAAGGCGAAGCGCTTAAATTCACTGGCATTCCAAGTTTCGCGCCCGAGTTTTTCCGCCGTGCGCGCATTAAAAACCCGATGAAAATGAAGCAGTTGCAAATTGGCTTAAAACAATTGGCCGAAGAAGGCGCAGCGCAACTTTTCCGCCCACTTTTATCAAATGACCTTATTTTAGGCGCAGTCGGCATGTTGCAATTTGAAGTCGTCTCGCACCGCTTAGAGCACGAATACTCTGTCGAAATGGTGTTTGAGCCTTATGATTGCTACACCGCGCGCTGGCTGCGTGGCAAAGATGCCGACCTAAAAGCCATTGCCGATAAATACGGTTTTAACGTGGGTTTAGACGGCAATGACGAATACGTATACCTAGCGCCCAATCGCGTCAACTTGCAAATGGCGCAAGAGCGTTACCCAGAAATTGAGTTTTTATCGACAAGAGAAATTAACTAAAATTTATGTTGTGCTGTGTGCGCTTATCGAAAAGTGATAATGTTTAGCAACCCTTGTAGGAGCGACGTCTCGTCGCGAAGCACGGCCGCAATCGCGACGAGACGTCGCTCCTACAACGCGGTCAATGTTGATCGATAAAAGTGATGACTGATTTTAGCAGTTTGCCGTTACCGCGCAATGGCTTGGCCAGTTTTGCCACCATGTCTATATGTCCATAGCCTGCAAACTCATGCACTTCTACCAAGCCATTTTTTTCTTTTATTTTTTTGGCTAAATTAATACTATTGCGCGGCCACACGGTGTTATCTTTCGTGCCTATCGCCAAGTAAAGTGGCGGGTTTTTGCCATCCACGAAGTGAATAGGCTGCGATTTCCATCGTTCTGCTTCAGCCCCAAATATTATTTTTAAGCGATCTGATGTTAAGGGTAAAAAATCATAAGGCCCCGCCAGGCCTATCACGCCTGCAAAATCATTCGGCTTAAGTGCTGCTCGAGCTAAATATTCTGGGTTAATCGTCATCATTACCGCAATATGTGCGCCTGCAGAATGCCCTGCTAGAAAAACTTTATTGGCATCACCGTTGTATTTATTGATGTTTGTTTTTACCCATTTTGCTGCGCTCACGGGGTCTGCCATAAAACCTGGAAACAATACTTCGGGGTAAACGCGATAATCAGGTATGACCACGATATAACCATGGCTCACTAGGGCTTCGGCCGCAAATTTATAATCTGCGCGTTCGCCAGAATCCCAATTGCCGCCATAATAAAAAATAATGACTTTTTTAAACGTTGCAGATTTATTGGCTGATTTAGGCAAATAAATATCTAATTTCTGTCGCGCATTAGCCCCATATTTAATAGCTGAAACCAATTCATAGCTATTTTCAGGTACCAGCGAATTTAACACTTTAATGGGCGAACAGGCACTGCTCAAACAAGCCATTAAAGTTATTGCATATCGACTAAAATTATTATTGATTAATTGCATAATGACCAATATACGTAAAAAGTAACTATTTAGTTTCAAAAAAAACGTTAAGACTCAAACGCTTCGCACAATTGGCTCAATAATTGTCCAAATAACGGTAGCACTTCATTTTTATCGTGCGGGCTATCATCATCGGTGCCAGCAACTAAAAAACTCACGGTAAGCTTATCTAAATTTTCTCTAAACTCGCTCCAATGTTCGGCTTCAGCCTCGCCAATGAGTTTAAATTTATTAAATCCACTGTCGATAATTTCCATTAATTCCGCTTCTGGCAAGCCCGCAAACAACGTTTTGGCAATAATAATTTGCGCTGCGGTTAAATCTGGTGTGCTTGTCTCACCAGAGCCAGTCTTGGTGGCTAAAGGCGCAGTAAAAAAAGCAAATGTTAGCAAGGCATAGGCTTGATACACGCTCAACATATCAAAATTATTTTTATGCTCGAACGCAGGCTGTCTATCTGCGGTTTGAATGGCATTAAACGTGACATAGCTGGCCAAATAATGTGCAGAATCTAGCGCGTTATATTCGTTTAAATTAATATTTGGTTTTGCTCCG
The DNA here is from genome assembly GCA_031369365.1 of Methylotenera sp. GTDB lineage: Bacteria > Pseudomonadota > Gammaproteobacteria > Burkholderiales > Methylophilaceae > Methylotenera_A. The sequence goes on along the minus strand of JANMOP010000096.1, from coordinate 650 downwards.
TCATCAAAGGTTTCTGCTAGGCATAAGGCGTGTAGCAAGGTGAGGCTTTTTGAGTAATCCATCATCAAATCTCTTCTTTCGTGCAGGTTAAGTATTTCTTCGGCAAGCTTAGTATGAGCGGATATATCACATACCCGTTCGTGGTGAGCTTGTCGAACCACAAGTTTATTTAATTAATTTCGGGCAGCACTTCCAGTTGTTCATGTAACTCTAGCCAGCGCATTTCGGCTTCGTCTATCAAGTTGGCGAGTTCGGCTTGGCGTTTTAACAAGTTTTGTAATTCTGCTTTATTTTCAATATCATATAAAGCAGATTCTCCTGCACGCGCGTCTAAGCTGGTTTTTTCTTGATTAAATTTATCTAATTGCTTTTCTATTTGCTCAGTTTCTTTCAACAATGGCCTACGTACTAAAATGCGCGCTTGGCGCTCTGCTTTATTTTGCGCATAAGAGTTATTACTGACAGGCTCGGAAGCCAATAACGGCGCGGGGGTAGCGTTTCCTGCTTTTTGAGTCGCTAACCAAGCTTTATAGTCATCCAAATCGCCATCAAACGCCTCTGCCGCACCGTGTGCGACCAATATAAAATTGTCGCAAGTGGCACGTAGCAAGGCTCTATCGTGCGAAACCAATATCACACCGCCTTGATAA
>JANMOP010000041.1:0-2777 GCA_031369365.1 Methylotenera sp. | reverse complement strand
CGACAGTCAATTTAGAAAGGAACGTGTCAGATGAAACTAAATAACTTATTTACAAGCGCATTGATGATGCTGAATTGCACATTCGTACTGGCTGCACCTGAGAAGCTTTCGCCTGCTGACGAAACCGCAGTATTCATGGCGGCTGGTTTCGTGCTTAAAGGCACACAATGGCATAGTTGCGACGACCCCCCCCCCCCCGACACGCCAGGCACGAATGAGCAAGTGCGGGATATCAATGGCGACAGCCGCCCAGAGGCAGTGATTAGCGAAGGAGGTACCTATTGCTATGGTAATACGGGCGTTGGCTACAGCCTCGTCAGCAAGCAGGCAAACAGTAGCTGGAAACTCATCACAAACGGCACTGGTATCGTCAATTTTCTAAAGACTAAGGGTGTTGGTGGCTGGTTAGACATTGAGATTGGTGGGCCAGGCTTTTGTTTTCCAGTTAATCGCTGGAACGGCAAAGAGTATGTACTGAATCGTCATCAATACGAGGGCAAACGCTGCCGTCCGAATAATTAGGCATAGCTAAATAGCTCGTAGCAAGCGAAGGGGGTGCTTAAAGCAAACAGGCCTTTCGATGCAGCCATGTAGGGTGGGTCACTCGTGACCCACGCGTTGCAATCGCTCAACTAGCTTCAACCGCGTGGGTTCAAGAACCCACCCTACTTAAACTCACCACCAACCTACTTATTGGAGATTTATCATGGGAAAAAATAAATTATTATCAACTTTAACTATTTTATTTGCGCTGAGTGGTTGTGCGGGTGCGACAAAAGCAAAGGCTGATGAGGTGATTCAAATAAGCACTCAAGGTAAATATGCTTATTATGTAAATGATGTGGAAAACCCTGATCTCACGCTAAAACGCGGCGTAACTTATCAAATTGAAGTAGTTGCACTTGGCCACCCTTTATGGATTAAAACCAAAGATAGCATTACCACTGATAACGCCTATACCAGCGGCGTAACGGGCAATGGCACATATAAAGGCACTATTACATTTAAAGTGCCTGCCGACGCGCCAGCAACTTTGTTTTATAACTGCCAATATCACATTAACATGCACGGCAAAATTAATATTATTGATTGATTTTTTAAGCCGTCATTGCGAGGGCGCAAGCCTGCAGCAATCTAGCACTAAATATTACGCTAGTGGATTGCCGCGCTTCGCTCGCAATGACGATAAAGTCAAACCCTCAATTACGTTGCACTGCATCAAGGCTACTACTGACTTCCCAACATCTCTTTCGCATGATTGCGCGTAGTTTCGGTAATCTGAATACCGCCTAGCATACGTGCGATTTCTTCTACACGTTCGGCTTTACTTAAAGCTTGAATATGGCTTAAAGTTGCGCCATTGGCTTGGCTTTTTGACACTTGCAAATGCTGCGCGGCTTGCGCGGCCACTTGCGGTAAATGTGTAATCACTAATACTTGACGCTCTGCACCTAATTGTTTGAGCAACTGCCCAACAACCTCAGCCACGCCACCACCAATGCCGACATCCACTTCATCAAAAATCATGCACGGAACCAAATTTTGGCTTGCGGTTGTAACATGTAATGCCAAACTAATACGCGATAATTCGCCGCCAGAAGCCACTTTATTCAGGGCTCGCGGCTCGACCCCTGCGTGACCTGCCACTAAAAACTCTACAGTTTCTAAGCCATTTGCAGAAGCCTCGTAAGCTTGCAAGGCAACACTAAACTGACCGCCGCTTAAGGATAATCGCTGCATTTCTACGCTGATTTTTTGGCTTAAGGTTTTGGCAGCAGCGATGCGGTTTGTGCTTAATTGTTTGGCGAATGTTTGATAATCTTCCAGCGCTTCTGCTTCTAATTTTGCCAGCGCGCCATCGTCGGCAAAGATTTCCAGCTCGGTCATGCGCGCTAAATCGGTGCTTAATAAATCCGTCAAATCTTCTGGTTTAATGCGATATTTTCGCGCTAGATTATGCACGGTTTGAATGCGATTTTCTACCTCTGCAAGCCGAGCTGGATCTAGCTCTGCCGTTTGCAAGTAGCGGTTCAAACTACGCGAAGCTTCCTCTAACTGAATGATGGCAGAATCCACGCCATCGGCAGCCTCTTTCAGTTGGGCATCAATTTCCACCAAACCAATTAGCTTATTTTGCACTTGCGCCAATAAAGAAACCGCCGCTGGCTCATTTTCATCTATCAGCGCTATGCAAGCTTCTAAGCCACTAAGCAAGCTAGCGCCGTTAGCTAAACGATGATGTTCTTGCTGCAAATCTTGCCATTCTTCGGTTGCAAAATTGAGCTGTTTTAGCTCGCGGGTTTTATCGCGTAAATTAGCCAATTCATCTTTAAGCGCGGCGGAATTTTTTTCGATTTCTAAACGCTGGCGATTTAATCCAGCCCAGGTTTTATATTGCTTGGCGACTTGGCTGGCCAATTCACCACTAAAACTAAACTCATCTAAAATTTGGCGTTGGGTGCTGGTTTTTAGCAGCGAGTGATGCGCGTTTTGACTGTAAATATCGACTAACAATTCGCCTAAATCTTTAAGTTGCCCAATTGTCACCGAAGTGCCATTAATAAAGCCTCGACTACGACCATCGGCATATATTACGCGTCTAAGCACTAGCACTGGCGCGGCTTCTAGAGCATTGCTGTTTAACTCATTTTCATCAAGCCAAGTTTTGGCTGATTCACTCATTGAAAAAGTTGCGCTGATATCAGCTTTTTCAGCGCCTTTGCGCGTCACCTCGCCTTCGTTGCGCGCGCCCAGCGCGAGTGAAAGCGCATCAATGA
>JANMOP010000057.1:0-10240 GCA_031369365.1 Methylotenera sp. | reverse complement strand
CAACGCCGCACCCATACTAGGTGCGTAGTCGTCACTCCATGCGATAACGGTGGTTTTTATTAGTAGCCAAATTTTTTTAGTCATTATCTTAAATAATATGTATCTTAAATATAGAATTAATTAATTTAATTGAATAAACAATTCTTAATATGGTCAACTAATACAGCCAGTAGGCTTAAGCCACTATTGCCTCTAAATCAGATCGTTCGTAAAAACGATGCTTTGAAATAGCACTGACAAATCGCTCTATAAAGGCCTTGTCGGCTGTTTCACCCAGTTCCACGATAATTCCTGGCCCTTTAAATTCGCCATTTGCCGCACCTGCAGATAATGCCGCTTTATCAATTAAACTAATACCGCCAGCAATGGCTGCAATGGGTTTGCCATGCTTATAGGCTTCTTTAACCAACATAATGGCGTTCGCATCGCTACATAATGCATTAGCACTCATATCAAACCCTGGTATTAAAACTGCATCAAATAAAACCGATGACACCGTTGGCAAACTATGGTCAACATGTATTAATTGTCCTTCACTACTGGTGATATCTCCCAACTTTGATGCCAGTAATTTAACTACTGCGCCTTGTGCTTCTAGCTCATCACGCACACTGTTAATTAATGCAACATCCACATTGTCGCAAGCTAAAATCGCTATTTTTCGCCCTTTAATAGGGGTGTCAGGCACATCAGACATACTTAATGCTAAATCCATTTCTGGCTCATCTGTATATGGAACATCATCATAGCCTATGGGTGGCTCGGGCAATTCCATACCCAAGCCAGCTGCCACCCGCTGGGCTAAATCTTCATCAACTTGTGTGAGCGTTGCCACCATGCGCTCACGTATGGCGGGTATTTCTACTTTAGCCAACTCGAAACAAAATGCTGCCACAATGTGATCTTGCTCCCAATCCGCTTGGCTGCGCCAAAATAGTGCAGGCTGCGAAAAATGATCTGCAAAAGTGGGGCTGCGTGCACGTGTTTTGTTGCCTTCCATGGCTTCTGGATGGCTTACAAATCCGCCCTGCTCCCACGGCCGTTGCATGGGGCAACCGCCGCCTAAGGTATTGGGTTCGTAGCTAACGCGCCCTTTTACTATAGCATGGCGCATATGGCCATCGCGCTGATTATTATGCACTTCGGCAATGGGGCGGTTAATGGGTAGCTCATGAAAATTAGCACTGCCTAAGCGCGATAATTGCGTATCGGTATAAGAGAACAAACGCCCTTGCAGCAGCGGATCGTTACTAAAATCGATACCTGGCACTAAATGCCCAGGGTGAAAAGCCACTTGTTCGGTCTCGGCAAAATAATTATCTGGGTTACGATTAAGGGTCATTTTGCCAATAATTTGCACTGGAACTAATGATTCTGGAATGAGCTTGGTTGCGTCCAGCAAATCAAAGTCGAATTTACGTTCATCGACCTCTGGCACAATTTGCACACCCAATTCCCACTCAGGATATTGGCCTTTATCAATCGCGTCAAATAAGTTACGTCGATGAAAATCGGCATCTTTACCTGCTATTTTCACCGCTTCATCCCACACCAGCGAATGCACGCCTGCTACTGGTTTCCAGTGAAATTTTACAAAGCTAGAGACGCCTGCCGCATCAATGAATCTAAACGTATGCACACCAAAGCCTTCCATGTCGGCAAAGCTACGTGGAATACCGCGATCCGACATCACCCACATAATGGTATGCGTGGTTTCTGGCACCATGGAGATGAAATCCCAAAAAGTATCGTGTGCGGATGACGCTTGCGGTATTTCGTTATGCGGCTCTGGTTTAACCGAATGAATTAAATCAGGAAACTTAATGGCATCTTGCACAAAAAATACAGGAATGTTATTGCCCACCAAATCAAAATTACCTTCTTCTGTATAAAATCGTACCGCAAAACCGCGCACATCACGCGCTGTATCTGCCGACCCACGCGAACCAGCCACAGTAGAAAAGCGCACAAACACAGGCGTTTTAACACTGGTATCGTTTAAAAATCCAGCCTTGGTCACTTTGCTCATACTCTCATACAGCTCAAACACGCCATGTGCCGCCGCGCCGCGCGCATGTACCACGCGTTCTGGAATGCGCTCATGATCAAAATGCATGATTTTTTCACGCAAGATATGGTCTTCTAATAGCGTTGGCCCGCGCACGCCAGCGCGCAATGAGTTTTGATTATCGCTAATCAATAAACCTTGATTGGTAGTGAGCGATTCACCTGGTAACTCTGCAACTACCGAAGCCGCTTGCTGCGAGCGGTTAGCATCTGACGGTGATGGTGTTAATCCTGTTAAGTTATTTGCGTTTAATTGCTTGTCATTAGGTTTGCTACTAATGGGTTTGTCACTTGCTGCTTTTGCCATGTTAAATCTCCTGATCGTTATAAAATAATGAAGTTAAAAATAAAAAATGATTAAATTTTGTAGTGCTTAATGCAAAGTTTGTACTGCATAATACAAAGTTAAATCTATTAAATTTGTTGCCAAAACAGCTTTTTTTTACTAGAATTTTTAATAAAAGAATTAATTTCTTGTTGGCATTTTTTGGCATTACTTTTGCGCCGTGCAGTTAACCAACCCACCCCAAACCAAGCCCGTTGATCGGAAGCTGCTAATGTGCGATAAGTTTGCAATGCTATTAATTCATCGTTATAAAGGCCGAGCGCGTCTTGCACTGGCTTTAGTGCTGTAATAAAAGCTAATGAGCGTTTTTTTTCAGAGGATGATGTTGTAAATAGCGGTGCCGAAAATTCAGCCAAATAGCGCAGCCGTTTAAAGTGCTTGCGTACGCTATGTTGTTGGGTTTCAGTCAGCGCTAGGAATTTTTTGCCTTCTTTAACAATTTTTTCATGCAAGTTATCTAATCGATTAGCCAGTATTTTGCTGACTTTTTTATGTTTATAATTTTCTTTAGCGCTATCGGCCACATTTTTGGCATGACTATTTTCGGCGTTGCTAATTTTGGCATCGCTATCTTTGACATCATTTAGGTCAGAACCATTTAAATAATTGCTATTAACATAAGCAATTAGACATAGCAAAGTGTCTTGAAATACTTTAGCACGTACTACCAAGCCAGCATCTAAAAGCTTGGTAGCATCAGTTTGAGTGCTAACATCAGGGCCGCCTTCAGCCGCTATTTGCGGCTGTAATACATGATTTAAATGGTCATCATCGCGATGTTCACCCAATGCTCTAAACGCATCAATCAGCGGCATCTCCCAAGCTGTATTGATGCCATCAACCAACACAGTAAGCTCTCGCATAGCAGTGCGTAAGCGCCTAATACCCACGCGTAATTGATGAATGTGCTCGGCATTTTGGCTACTACTCGCTATCTCACTCGCGTTAGCTAAAATTTGATTTAAGCACGATTGAAAAACCGCTTTGACCAATTGCTGGCCGTTAGCTTTCCCAACTAATTTGGTGTTTTTATCTAAATTTTTTTGCTTTAACTGACTTGAAAGCAAACCATCATGCAGGCGCTGGCCTTTCATGGATTTATTAATCGTGCTTAACCAGAGCCCATATTTAGCGCACCAAGTACGAGCAAGCGCAATGGCATGTTCAGGTTTGCCTTGTTTTAATTCTATTTCTAACTCACATAACGCAGCTGAGCGCCCGCCACTTATTACCATGCCTTGATCTAAAGCAATTTCGATTAATGAGCCTGCATGTTTTACGTTGAACCTAAGCCGCTGCACATCGGTTTCATACAAAGGAATCAACGCAGGTATTTGCCCATATGGCTTTATTTTTAAAGCACGCATGATGAGTTTGCCAATTTTTTCATCGGCATGACGCGATAAATCAATGCTTGGCATGGGGTTAGATAGCTTGCTGCTAGAAGTTTTAGTGCTGGATGCTATATTTTTAGTTACATTAGTTTTAGATGAGCCTATTTCAACGTTGTGTTCTAGCCTATCAAGAGAATTACTGGTCAGCCCTTTGGCAGTTTGCACCCAATCATTACCCTCTTTTCGCATGCGTAGTGTCAAGCCATTTTTAGCCAATGCACCATCTTTGGTATCAAAATAACAGGCTTGCAATATTTGCAATTGCGCCTTTTTGGCATGTACTGCGGCCACTATTTTTGGCAGACTTTGTGGGGGAATTTCAAATTTAAGCTCAAATTCGTTCATTTAATTATGATTTCTATAAATCTTATTTTAAAAGTGCTGCTTTAATAGCTGGTTGATTTGCAGCTTGATTTGTTGAGTCGTTTTTAAATGTGGGTAGCTCAGTTAAAACTTTGTTAGTACTTTTATTAGCTAAGTTGCTTTGCTGATTCAAGATTTTTTTATGGTTAAAACCTTTTAAACGCAACGCATTGGTGATCACCGATACCGAGCTTAAACTCATGGCTAATGCCGCAATCATTGGTGACAATAGCCAACCTGTAAACGGATACAACAGGCCAGCCGCTACTGGTATGCCTAGTGCGTTGTAAACAAAGGCAAAACCTAAATTTTGCTTCATGTTAGCAACGGTGTCTGTCGAAATGCTTCTAGCTAAGGCTATGCCGCGTAAATCCCCTTTTACCAGCGTGACTTGTGCGCTATTAATGGCAACATCGGTGCCAGTACCCATGGCGATGCCCACATTGGCTTTGGCTAATGCGGGCGCATCGTTAATGCCATCACCCGCCATGGCAACAATACGGCCTTCTTTTTGGAGTTTTTCTACTAGGTTTAATTTATCGGCAGGCTTAACTTCGCCATAAAATTCAGCAATACCTAGTTTATTAGCGACTGATTTAGCGGTTGTTAAGCCATCACCAGTGGCCATAATTAGGCGAATCCCCGCTGTTTGTAGCAGGGCTATGGCATCTGTCGTACTAGGTTTAATAGGATCTGACACTGCGAGCAAGCCCGCTAATTGGTTGTTTATGGCTAAATACATCACGCTTGCACCTGTGCTACGCAAGTCTTCTGCGGCTGATTTTAATGCGTCAATTGGTATGTTTAAATCTGCCATTAAAGCCGTATTGCCCAAGGCCAATTTTTTACCTGCAATTGTGCCGCGCACGCCAATACCTGTGCTAGATTCAAAGTTTTCTACTTTTTCTAGCGCTAAGTCTTTAGCTTTCGCTCCTTTTACAATAGCATCGGCCAATGGATGTTCACTGCCTTGGTCTAAGCTGGCGGCTAAGCGCAGCACTTCATCTTCGTTATTGCCAGAGGCTGCAACCACGCGTTCAAACTGTGGCTTGCCTGCGGTTAAAGTGCCTGTTTTATCGACTATTAATGTATCAACTTTGCACATATTTTCTATCGCTGCCGCATCACGAAACAATATGCCTTGCGTGGCAGCTCTGCCACTTGCCACCATAATAGACATGGGTGTAGCCAGCCCTAGCGCACACGGGCAAGCAATAATCAGCACCGCAACCGCGTTAATTAAGCCGTAAACCCAACTCGATTCACCGTTAATTTGCGGGCCAAAAAAGCCCCAAACTACAAAAGTTAATAGTGCGATGGCAATAACCACCATAACAAAATAGCCCGCCACATGGTCGGCCATGCGCTGCATAGGTGCTTTAGAGCGTTGCGCCTGCATCACCATTTGCACAATACTAGCAAGCACGGTGGCTGAGCCAACTTTTTCAGATTGCATGACCAGTGCGCCATTGGTATTTAATGTGGCGCCGATCAGCTTATCACCCATTGCTTTGCTAATAGGCATCGGCTCGCCCGTTAGCATTGACTCATCCACCGCACTGCTACCTTCAACCACCACGCCATCCACAGGTACTTTTTCGCCTGGACGCACGCGCAATTTGTCGCCCACATGCACATTTGTTAACGGAATATCTTCTTCAACGCCATCTGCATTAATGCGGCGCGCTGTTTTGGGCGCTAATCCGAGCAAAGATTTTATTGCGGCAGAGGTTTGTGAGCGGGCTTTAAGCTCTAATATTTGGCCGAGTAAAGTGAGTGAAATAATCACCGCTGCCGCCTCAAAGTAAACCGCCACCCGTCCCATTGCTACAAATGATGCAGGAAACAACTGCGGGGTAATAGTGGCTACTACACTGTATACAAAAGCCGCACCAGTACCCAAACCAATCAAAGTCCACATATTGGGGCTGCGATTAATGACCGATTGATAGCCGCGCTTAAAAAAAGGCCAGCCTGCCCAAAGCACAATAGGCAAGCTTAATGCAAGCTCTAGCCAACTTTGCGTTGCCATGCTAAACCAGTTCAAACGATGACCAACCATGGCTAAAATCGTGACAATAACAGTTAAAGGCAAAGTCCAATAAAAACGCTGTTTAAAATCAATAAGCTCGGGACTTTCACCTTCTTCTAAAGATGGCATTTCTGCCTCTAAGGTCATGCCACATTTAGGGCAATTACCAGGATGGTCTTGACGCACCTCAGGATGCATGGGGCAAGTGTAAATTACACCTGTAGTGGCAATAACAGGTGCGGCAGATGCAAGGCTAACTGGCGGCTTTTGTTTAGTATTCATTTTTTGATCCTGTAAAATCCAGTATTAATAAAGTGTTTATTAATAAAAGTTAGTATTAAAAAGTGCACTATTTATTAGCAACATCCAGTAATTAGCAGCAACCAGATTTAATTTCTGGCCTTTGTATATCAATATCTTCATTAATCCCATAACCAGTATCTTGCACAGCTGCAATTAGCTTTTCCGCTGATGTCATATTTTCATCAAAATCCACTTTAGCCTCGCCGCTAGCAAGCGAAACGTTTACGTTATGCACGCCATCAACCGCCACCAAAGCCCTCGTAACCGCACTGGTGCAACCACCGCAAGTCATGCCTGTCACTTTTAAAATTTCAGTTTGCATGGTAATACTCCTCTTAATAAAATTAATGTTATAAACACATTACAATGACTAATTTAATGTGTGCTGTCCGTGCGCTTGCACACTTAATAACTATTTTAAAAAATGTAAAATAAGGATTAAATAGGTTAAGCTAAATAAATCTGCATAAATAACATTTAAGTACTTAGGGATTAGATTGCACAACACTATTCGCATGGCTACCTTTAATATTCACAAGGGCGTTACACACTTTAACGCTCGCCTAGCGTTGCACAGCCAGCGTGAGTTATTACGCAAGCTGCAAGTAGATTTGGTTTTTTTACAAGAGGTGCAAGACGTGCATGCCCATAACAGCAAGCGCCACGTCGCATGGCCCACCGCTGGGCAAGTAGAATTTCTGGCCGATACCGTGTGGCCAGAATTTGCTTACGGTAAAAATTCGGTTTACCCAGCAGGTCACCACGGCAATGCGCTACTATCTAAATTTCCCATTATTCATACTAAAAATACCAATATATCTGCTCATGTTTCAGAACAGCGTGGCATGTTGCATAGCGAAATAAAACACCCCAATTGGGATGTACCGTTGCATACTATTTGTGTACATTTAGGTTTATTTGCACATTGGCGGCACCAGCAACTAGAAAAGATGGCCGAATATATTGAGCAACAGGTGCCAATGCATAGCCCTTTAATTATTGCAGGTGATTTTAATGATTGGAGCTCTAGCGCAGGTCGCGCTTTTGCCACCCGATTGCATTTGCGCGAGGTATTTGAGCACCATGCTGGACAATCTGCACGCAGCTTTCCATCTTGGTTGCCAATATTGCGGCTAGATCGTATTTATGTACGTGGTTTTAGCGTGAGCCATGTTGAAGTACATGCTGGCGCTCGGTTTTTAAAAGTATCCGATCACGCCATATTAACAGCTACTTTAGTTAAACATACCTGAGTTAAAAATGCCTAATTTTTTAGATGGTAATCATATTCAGCTACTGCGTAGCGGCGAGGAGTATTTTCCTGCATTAATCATTGCCATTGAAAACGCCATTAGTAGCATTTATTTGCAAACCTATATTTACGAGGTGGATAAAGCAGGCATTAGTATTGGCGATGCCCTCAAACAGGCCGCCCAGCGCGGCATAACGGTGAATGTATTGCTTGATGGTTTTGGCTGCAAAGACCTACCCAAAGCTTATTTAAAAGAGCTAGAAAACGCGGGTGTACAAGTGATGTTTTATCGTCCCAAAATATCGCCGTGGACACTTAAAAAGAATCGCTTGCGCCGCTTACACCGTAAAATTGCAGTGATAGATGAGCGCATCGCTTTTGTAGGTGGCATTAATATTATTGATGATTACAACGTACCCGACAATACTCCACCCCGCATTGATTACGCGGTACGAATAGAAGGCGCATTGTTGCCTAGCATAGCTGCCAATGTGGTTAAACTGTGGCGGCGTATGCAGTGGATGCGCTTACGCGGCTTGGCATCCAACATTAGTGCGGTTACGCGCACTAATTCAAAGAGCACTAAATCAACAAGCACAAGGCCAACGCTTAAGCCAATTAAAGCAATGCAGCCTGCTAAACAAAACATGCAGGCCGCGTTTGTATTACGCGATAACTTGTTGCATAGAAATGATATTGAAGACGCCTATTTAAGCGCTATTAATGCGGCAAAATCTGAAATCATCATTGCCAATGCTTATTTTGTGCCAGGCAGGCAATTTAGAAAAGCTTTACTTAATGCGGCCAAGCGCGGGGTAAAAATAGAGCTTTTGTTGCAAGGTCGCATGGAATATTTTTTAATGTTTGCTACCCATGCTTTTTACAGTGATTTTTTGAAAAACGGCGTGCAAATTTTTGAATACCGCAAAAGTTTTATGCATTGCAAGGTGGCGGTAATTGACGGTTATTGGTCAACCGTTGGCTCATCTAATATTGATCCATTTAGCATGATGTTAGCGCGCGAGGCCAATATTATGGTGCAAGACAAGGCTTTTGCAATTGAGTTACGCACTGATATTTTAGATTCAATTAGAGAAGGCGCATACAAAATCTCCGCCCAAGAATGGATTCAGGGCAACAGGCTTAAACGCTTTTTATCATGGCTTGTATATGGGCTAGTGCGGCTATTTATGGGAGTTATTGGTTACTCTAACGAGCGCTAGTTTTTAATTAGCCATTTAATAAAAGCTCAACGTTGTAATCAAAGCAATTAACTTTTAAATGTAATTTAACTAAAGTGTACTATGTGTGTTAGCGCACAGAGTTTTGCCAGCTCAGATGTAATAATATGTAGCAGGTTTGCACGCCCAATAAATTATTAAAATTAAAAACTGTTTTACTAACACTAATAGATTTTTTAACAGTTTTATCAAGGGGAAGGCATGTTACAAGTCAACGACAACTGCACTAATCTTAAAACCAGCAACGGCACTGATAAACAAACTAGTAAACAAACTAGTAAACAAACTGGTAAACAAACTGGTGCAAATGCAGCCCCCACAGATGTAGATTACACCATACTCGCAGCCACCCTTAATTCTATGGGTGATGCAGTGATTGCTACAGATGCCAACGGGCGCATTACCCTGCTAAATCTTGCTGCCGAAAATCTTACTGGCTGGACACAAACTGAAGCGATGGGTCGCCCAGTGGATGAAATTTTTTATATTATAAATGCAGAAACCCGCGAACTTGTTATTGCGCCCGCATTAGAAACGATAGCGCTAGGCTTAACATTACAATTGCCTGAGCACAGCTTATTAGTTTCGCGCAATGGCAATGAACTAAGAGTTGAAGATAGTTGCGCGCCCATTATTAATACTAATAATGAAATAGAAGGCGCTGTGATTACCTTTCGTGATATTACCGCGCAAGAATCTTTGCAAGAAGCCCTGCACGCTAGTGAGGAGCTGTTTCGCGCCACTTTTGAAAACGCAGCGGTAGGCATTGCCCACGTGGCGCACGATGGCCAATTATTGCGTATTAACCAACAATTTAGTCACATGGTAGGCTACTCTGTAGCCGAGTTATTGTTTAATAAATATCAAAAAATTACTCATCCTGACGATTTAGATGAGAATGTGGCTGGCTACGAACGCATATTAGCCAATGAAATTGATAGTTTTTGCATGGAAAAGCGCTATCTACGCAAAGATAAATCGATACTATGGGCTAATTTAGAAGTATCTTGCGTGCGCGATGCCAATCACGAAATCGAATATTTTATTGCCGTGGTAGAAGATATATCTGCACGCAAACTAGCGATTGAAGATAGTCGCCGCTTTTTTACGTTATCGCAAGAGTTGTTATGCACGGCTGGCTTTGATGGCTACTTTAAAAAATTGAATGGTGCTTGGGAGAAAGCGCTTGGTTATAGCCTTGACGAGCTGTTAGCCAAACCATTCATAGAGTTTGTGCATTGT
>JANMOP010000053.1:0-11878 GCA_031369365.1 Methylotenera sp. | reverse complement strand
AGCCCGGCGCAGCAGGCCGCCATGCAGGCCGGTGCGGCCACCGATTGCTTCAACTGGGGCTATGACCCGCTGCACTACAGCCTGCCCGAAGGCAGCTACGCCAGCCGGGCCGATGACGGTGCCACCCGGATTCGCAGTTCTATTTCACGCATGTACTGTTCCATAAACACATAATCTGGCTCATCTTGTGCATTGATTGGAAGTAATATTTTTTCTTTTCTAATTCTGTTGTCATTAATTTCACGATTAAAACTATATTTCTCACCGAGCTTCTTTACTGTGGTTGAAATAAACAAATAAACATACCTGTTAAATTTTGAATTACTAAGTTTTGTGACATGATCACTCGCAACAAAGGTAAAAGGTTGGAAAAAAGTAGAGCCAACACTGCCGCTATTTGCAATAGTAAGGCAACTAGAAAATAATCTAACATTCTCTTTATTTCCCACAAAACCATCGACGCCATTATTCATAGATGTTGAGGAAATGTAAGGCACTTCACCGCGTTTATGATGTTCTTTCTTTAAGCGTTTTCCTCGCTGGATTTCATTAAAAATATCTTTTAAATAAAACTCACCCCACTGAATATTGTTTAAATTTTGCATATCACACCCCACTCTCAAACAAATAATCACGCCCCTGCATAATCATGCTGAACTCAAAGGTTAAATAATCACCAATGGTTTTTTCAAAATCGGTTTCTTTGGGGATTTCGTCATTGAAGTAATAAAACGAATGCAACCATTCATCCTCGTGTTCAATGGTAGTTTTAACCATAAACTTGCTTTCGGCATCTTGTATATCGCGCCAACAATTGAGTAGTTTTACTTTTTGTGAAATGGCTCGCGTGGTTTCTACCAAACCAATGTGTTTACTGACAACAAAACCATCATCTTCAAAACTAATGAATTTGCAACGCTTGGTAGTTTTGTGCGGTTCGTGTGCTTTAAACACAGCAACACAAGGATTAGTACCCACGCCATAAAAAGTATTTTTGTTCAGCGTAATCACACCTTCTAAGGTGTGGTTTTCTAAGATGTGCTTTTTAATTAGTTTGTCTTCTTTGGTTTTACCAACCATCGTCGATTGCGGCACAATCACCGCACAACGCCCTCCATCAGCCAAGCCATCTAATAAATGCTTAATAAAAACAATCTCAGATAAATGTGCAGTTTCTTTACCTTTTGCTTGTGAATAAGGCGGATTGATAAAGCCGACATTACAGTTTTTTGCGCGCAAATCGGTTTTTAGTATTTTTAAAAAGTCTAAATTTTCTAAATTGCTTTTGCCATCACCCCGCAAAATCATGTTGGTGGTGGCAATTGAAAACATATCTTCGCGAGTTTCAATGCCGTGTAATTGATTCGCTTTAATCTGTTTTTGTTGTTCATCATCCGCATTTTCTAACATGCGGTGCATTGCAGTAATCAAAAATCCACCTGTGCCACAGCAAGGATCAAGCACCCTGTCGGTGAGTTTGAGATCGACCAGATCACAAAATAAATCGGTTATGTGGCTAGGGGTCAGCACCACACCCAAAGTTTGACCGTCACCTCCACTAAAGCTAATGAACTCGCCATAAAATCGCCCCAACACATCTTCTATATGATTGGCTTTGACGGATGCCAGAATTTTGTTTTTTAGAAATTCAGCAAAGTAACGCAATGGTGTTTTAGTTAATCGTACATCAACTTGATTGAGCAAGGTACGGTCTTTAACAACGGTAAACTGTCCCAAAACTTTTTCTTTTTTTGTCGATGGCGTAACTTTGACTTTTTCCATGTAATTAGAAATGCTGTTAAAAATCTTTTGGCCATCAGTTTGTATGTCATTACCCGTTAAAGATTTAATATCAAAGTTATCATCACACAATGCCAACAAAATAGCCGAAACCACCAACGGCTTTTCTGAATCTCCCAATTGTCCATAATTGCGTAAATGCTCATGTAGCGTTGCTGCCTCTTTGATGATTTCTTCTTTTTCTTTGATTTCTTGAGGTATTTCGCCTAAAACCTGCTCCTTGTAATATTTTTCAATATTAGCAGGATTGAAATTCTCAAAGTTTTCTACTTCATCGAGCAACTTATAACCTAAGGCATCAACAAATAAAGGCCGAATGCAATGGTGCTTTTCATCACCTGAGCAACCAAACGCAAAAACTTTTTTGAACGCTGTTTTTTTTACAATCATTTGAGCGTAATGTAAGGCACCATTTTCTGCATACCCTGTAATGCTTTTAGCATTCATTAAAATCGCCGTTTTCTCCTCATTGCTGTATATAACTTGTTTATCCAAATCAGCTTTATTTTCAACAACCAAAATGAATTCCCTTGACATCGCAACAAATTCTGGAAACCCTACTCTGCCCGTTCCTTTTTTAGATGCTGTTTTCAGTGCATCTTGTATTTCTTTAATATCACTGCCGTTGGGTGTATAAGTAATATCGGCAACACCTAAAAGTTTGCCTATGAAAAAATCAGTTTTTCTCTCGTTTTTACTCATTAAACATTCCCCATTGTAATTTCTTCAGGATTGGTTTTGATAACTGAATCCTTACTTTTTATTTTTTGGCTGGCTTTTTTACTTCCGTCATAAAGTCATCGGTTGCTTGTATACCATTAATAAAAAAGCTGTTCCAAGTTAATTTATAATTGCTGGCTGTCAAATTAACTTTTATATTAACTTTATTGCATGCATTTTCTTTATGCACTTTCTCTGGGTTCAATATCTTGTTGTTTGTCATTTTTACTCATTATTAAAAATCTACAGCAAAAATATTTGACTATCAAATAATCAAACCCCTTGTTTCAAACTCACTTGTATAAACGGGGCTAAATCGCTATCCAGCACACCTTGCGTATTGCCAATCTCCACATTGGTGCGTCAATCTTTAATGCGGCCTTGGTCTAGCACGTAACTGCGGTTTGATGTCCCCAGCCGATGTCGGTTTTGGCATCTTCTATGGCTTTTTATCGGCGTTGCGCTTGGCTAGCTATAAATTATACAACGCACCTTTTAGCATCTTTAACGTCTTCTTCACTATTGGCTTTTTGTAGTTGGTCATATAGGCTCATTATTTGGTTATATTTAGCTTGATTTATCTTTAGGCGTTACGAAGCCAATCGGTCTTTTTATTGGTGCATTTTTGGGTGACATTAAATCGCTTAATGTATGAATAAGGCCAGCAATGGCTTGGTCGTGCGAATCTACTTTGTGAGTAAGTTCTTCAAATTTACTGGCTAAATCTTTATTGGTGGCTAGTATTTCGCGCAATTTTACAAATGCACGCATAATGGCGATATTCACCTGAATGGCTTGATTGCTGCCTAGCACAGAAGATAGCATAGCCACGCCCTGCTCTGTAAAGGCGTAAGGCGCATAACGCCTGCCACCACGCCCTGTGTTTGAGGTCACAGATTGTGACCTCAAAGTACTCCATTCTTCAGCATTGAGTTGAAACATAAAATCATCTGGAAAGCGATCTAAATTACGTTTTACCGCTTGCAATAAAACTTTTGTTTCTACCCCATAAAGCGCTGCCAAATCGGCATCGATTAATACTTTCAACCCGCGAATCGATAACACGTGTGAGGCAATGACTTCGATTGGGCGCGTTTCTATAGTTGATAGATTAGTATTTTTCATGGTAAAAACTATAACATAAGTTGGCAGGTGATAAAGCTCAAGTCGCGTTTCCCTACTTAAAAAATCCAATTAAAACATGCTCTGCAAGCCAATATCCATGCGGCTCACAGGCATGCACTGCGATGTTTTAGTCCAGTGGCATGTCTATTTTACTTAAATGCCCTGCTTTAAACTCACCTGTATAAACGGGTCAAGGTCGCCATCTAGCACGCCTTGCGTATTGCCGATTTCGACATTGGTGCGTAAATCTTTGATGCGGCCTTGATCGAGCACGTAGCTGCGAATTTGGTGGCCCCAGCCGATGTCGGTTTTGGCATCTTCTATGGCTTGTTTGTCGGCGTTGCGTTTGTTCAGCTCTAAGTTATACAGCGCGCCTTTTAGCATATTCATGGCTTCTTCGCGGTTGCGGTGTTGGCTACGGTCGCTTTGGCATTGCACCACTACATTGGTGGGTAGATGGGTAATGCGCACGGCAGAATCGGTTTTATTGATGTGCTGGCCGCCTGCGCCGCTGGCTCTGTAGGTGTCGATGCGTAAATCGGCGGGGTTGATGTCGATTTGAATACTGTCATCCACTTCGGGGAATATCTGCACGCTGGCAAAGCTGGTGTGGCGTTTGGCGTTGCTGTCGAAAGGTGATTTTCTAACCAAGCGATGCACGCCATTTTCGGTGCGTAGCGTTCCGTAAGCATAATCGCCAGAAACCTTGATTGATGCGCCTTTGATGCCTGCTACGTCGCCATCAGAAAGCTCCAAAACTTCGACTTTAAAGCCTTTGCGCTCACAGTATCTAAGGTACATGCGTAACAGCAAATTGCACCAGTCTTGCGCTTCTGTGCCGCCGCTACCTGATTGAAACTCGATAAAGCAATTGGCGCCATCTAACTCGCCCGAAAACATGCGCTTAAATTCCATGTCGGCGATTTTGGTTTCTATTTCTTGGCTGTCTGCATCAACACTAAGCAATGTCTCGTCGTCCGCCTCTTCGCGCGCCATTTCAAATAACTCTTGGCTATCTTTAATACCTGCTTCTAAGGTTTGCAAATTAAGCACAACCAGCTCTAATGCGCGTTTTTCTTTGCCTAATTTTTGCGCGTTTTCTGCGTTATCCCAAATTTTGGGGTCTTCTAATAAGCCGTTTACTTCTTCTAATTTTTGGCACTTATTATCAAAGTCAAAGATACCCCCGAAGCGCGTGGTTGCGTGCGCTCAAGTCAATTAAACGGTTGGCAATTTGGTTGAGTTGTTCGGCTTCCATGATGTTTGTTGCTTTACTTTTAAAATTTAACTCACTAAAAAGCAAATTATACCCCAAAGACTCATGTCGTCATTGCGAGCCTAAGGTTTTAGCTTAGGCATGGCAATCTAGTTATATTTTGTAGTAATTTTTTCTAGTTATTTTTAAACCGCTATAGATTGCCACGCCAAAATTAAACCCTTTGGCTCGCAATGACGCGTTGTTTTAAATATTGGTTTTATTGGGTTTAATTAAGCAAACCAATAATACTGCGGCGAATTGCGCCGAGACAAAACCCAGCACATCGACAGGCGCGATACCCACAAAAGTATTGGTTAAGCTTCTAGCCAATGTCACCGCTGGGTTTGAGAAAAAAGTGGACGAGGTAAACCAGTAACCCGCAGTAACTGTCAGCGCGACTAGCATTGCTACTTTTTCATTGGCATATTTTATGCCGAGGCGAATGACGCTAAGTAAAACTAAAGTGGAGACTAACTCGCTCACCCAAATGCCCAAACCATGCCTTGGCTTGGTGGAAGCTTGAATAATAGGCAAAGCAAACATAAGGTGCGTTAGCCAAACACCGCTAATAGCGCCGATTATTTGTGCAGAAATATAAGCAGATAATGCAGGTGTATTTAACGCGCCTGCGCGCCACATCATAATGCTCACCGCAGGATTAAAATGCGCGCCAGATATGGGCGCAAGCAAGGTAATAAGTACATACAAGCCGCAACCTGTGGCGATACTGTTACCCAATAAAGCCACGCCTGCATTGCCAGCACCTAATGTTTGACCCATGATACCTGAACCAGTGACAACGGCCAGCAATAGCGCTGTACCCACAAATTCTGTTATGAGCTGATAGCTGATTATGTTTTTCATCTTTTATAACTTAAGTTTTCAAATCGGGCGGTTTAGTTTGTAACATATGTCGTCATTTACTTACGATAAATTTTGTGAAATTGTTATTTTCACAACGCTATAATAGTTGTTTTTTACATTTTTGCTTATTAATTATCAAATTGAAGGTCTTGATCTTAAACCTTTTCATTCTTTAAACTATTCAAATTGTCATCAAACTGTCATATTCAATCTCTAAAATCCGCAACAGCTTAAAAGCAATTTAACTCAATATAGTTTAACTTTGATGGAGATTTCATGAACACAATGCTAACCAAATCATTAAGTATCGCGGCTTTAATTGCAGCTACTTTCGCTACAACTCACGCTTTTGCCGCCGATAAAATCATCAAAATTGATGGCTCAAGCACGGTTTACCCCATTACTGAAGCGGTAGCCGAAGAATTTCAAAAATCAACCAAAATTAAAGTGACAGTGGGCGAATCTGGCACAGGTGGAGGATTTAAAAAATTCTGCCGTGGCGAAACGGATATTTCCAATGCATCACGCCCTATTGCACAAAAAGAGATTGATGCTTGTAAAGAAGCTGGCATTCAATATATTGAGTTGCCGATTGCTTATGATGCGCTTACAGTTGTAGTTAACTCTAAAAATGATTGGGTTAAAAGTATTACAGTAGATGAGTTGAAAAAAATATGGGGCCCAGGTTCTAGTGTTAAAAACTGGAAAGATGTAAATCCAGCTTACCCAGATAAAAAAATGGGCTTATATGGCCCAGGCACTGCATCTGGTACATTTGACTATTTTAGTGAAGCCATTAATGGTAAATCAAAAGCACATCGTACCGATTACACGCCTTCAGAAGATGATAACGTGTTAGTGCAAGGTGTATCAGGCAATGCAGGTGGTATGGCTTACTTTGGTATGGCTTACTATGAAGAGAATAAAGACAAATTAAGAGCAATTCCTGTTGCTGTTAAGGCTGGCTCACCTGGCGTACTACCTTCTGTTAAAACAGTTGAAGATGGGTCTTACCAACCGCTTGCACGTCCAATATTCATCTACGTGAATGCAACTGCAGCAGCCTTCAAGCCAGAAGTAAAAGCATTTGTTAACTTTTATCTTGAAAACGCACCAGCCTTGGTAAAAGAAGTGAAATATGTTCCGCTACCTACAGAAGACTACACAGCAGTAAAAACGCACTTTAAGGCACTGAAACCAGGTACTGGCTTTGGTGGTAAAAATGAAGTGGGCATTAAAATTGCAGATTTACTAAGCAGAATCAAGTAAGTATTACGTAAAAAAAAGGGGCGGCAAAACCGCTCCTTTTTTATTTAATCAAAATTATCAATGCAGGCATACGCCTATGTTTGTGTTTTCGGCTAAAATGAGCGAACCTTTTCACTATGAATACAGCGACTCGAATGCTTAATCAATCTATTGATTTAACCATCAGCCCTAGACTGGCTAAAAATGTACGCCGCAATATTAAAGAGCGTATTATTGAATTTATTTTATTGTTAGCTGCACTGTCTGCCGTAGCCACCACACTGTCTATTGTCGGTGTTCTGCTTTACGAATCCTTAAGTTTTTTTAAAACCGTTTCTATAGTCGATTTTTTAACCGATACACAATGGACACCGCTCTTTGAAGATGCACATTACGGCATTTTGCCGCTTGTCTCTGGCACACTCACAACCTCTGCTGTTGCTCTGTCTGTGGCGATACCTGTTGGCACCATCGCGGCAATTTATCTATCAGAGTTTGCATCACATAAAACACGTGAAATTGTAAAGCCAATATTAGAGCTGCTGGTGGGCGTGCCAACGATTGTATTTGGCTATTTTGCGCTATTGTTTTTAACACCAATTCTACAAAAAATATTTCCCGATTTGCCAGGCTTTAATATGTTAAGTGCGGGCATAGTCATGGGTATTATGATTGTGCCTTATATCGCCTCATTGGCTGAAGACGCCATGCGCGCTGTGCCCATGGCAATGCGCGAAGGTAGCTACGCTATGGGTGCTACACGCTTTCAAACCGCCGTGCGCGTGGTCACACCAGCCGCCACTTCTGGCATTGTGGCCGCTTACATTTTGGGTATTTCACGCGCAGTGGGTGAGACCATGGTGGTGGCTGTGGCCGCAGGCCAGCAACCTATTATCAGCTTTAACCCGATGGAAAGCGCTGCCACTATTACGGCTTACATTGTGCAAGTAGCAATGGGCGATTTACCGCATGGTAGCATTGGCTATCAAAGTATATTTGCCGCAGGCTTGGTGCTGCTGTTGATGACCTTATGCTTCAATATTCTTGGTCATTTGATTCGCAAAAAATATCGTGAGCAATATTAAACACTAGTGCTACAAAAATAGCCCTCAAATAATGAGTACCAGCATGACACAAGAAATACCTCCAGTTAAAGCGCCAGCTTCTGTATTAAAAAATCTTGGCGAAGTGCGTGCCATGATTAAGCGTCATAAACTTAACGACTATATCTTTTCGCTGATTGGTTTGCTTGCGCTCACGCTCGCACTGCTCACATTGCTCACACTGTTTTCCGATTTGGTGATAGATGGCTACACACGCTTTAATACCGATTTCCTTACCAACTTCCCTTCGCGCCGTGCTGCCAACGCAGGCTTGTTATCGGCTTGGGTAGGCTCTGCTTTAGTTATGTTGGTCACATTTTTGGTAGCCGTGCCTATGGGCGTAGCGGCTGGCTTGTATCTTGAAGAATACGCACCAAAACACTGGTTTGCAGACTTAATTGAAATTAATGTGACTAACCTTGCTGGCGTGCCATCAATTGTATATGGTCTGCTTGCGCTAGGTTTATTTGTTTATATTTTAGATTTAGGCCAAAGCATACTAACAGCAGGCTTAACTTTGGGCTTATTAATATTACCTATTGTTATTGTCTCCACTCGAGAATCCATACGCGCCATTCCAGTCGCCATTCGCGAAGCGGCTTATGCGGTAGGCGCAACCAAATGGCAGGTGGTTTACGATCATGTTTTAAAATATTCATATGGCGGCATTTTAACGGGCGTTATTATTGGCATGGCACGCGCATTGGGCGAAACAGCACCCATTATCACTATTGGCGCACTCACGTTTATTGCATTTTTACCGCCTTCACCTGTTACTGAGGTGGCACCTTTCATCAATTTTGAGTGGTTAAGCTCGGGCTTTACGGTATTGCCAATTCAAATGTTTAGCTGGTTATCGCGCCCCGACCATGCCTTTCACATTAACGCTGCCGCCACTGGCGCGCTCATTATTGTTGTTACGCTACTGATGAACGGCACTGCAATCTACTTACGCTATAAAATTCGCAAAAATATTAAATGGTAAACATTAAGGTTTTATAACTATGATCACCCCCACAACCGCTATTAAAGCCGAGTCGCGCGACCTTAATTTTTTCTATGCAAATGGTATGCAAGCGTTAAAAAACGTGAATATGCCGCTATATGAAAACAAAATCACCGCACTCATTGGCCCATCAGGCTGCGGAAAATCGACTTTTTTGCGCTGCTTTAACCGCATGCACGACTTATACCCTGGTAATAAGTACCAAGGTCAAATTGTCATGCACCCTGATAACACCAACATATTAGAACACGGTGTTGACCCGATTGAAGTGCGTATGCGTATTAGCATGGTGTTTCAAAAACCCAACCCTTTTCCTAAAAGTATTTATGAAAACGTGGCTTATGGTTTGCGCGTGCGTGGCGAAACTAATAAGCGCATGTTAGATGACAAGGTAGAAGAAGCGTTAAAAGGCGCAGCTTTGTGGAACGAAGCCAAAGATAGATTGCAAGATTTAGCCTTTAACTTATCGGGTGGCCAGCAACAACGCTTATGTATTGCCCGTGCGCTAGCAACAGACCCTGAAATTATGCTGTTTGACGAGCCAACTTCGGCATTAGACCCCATCGCAACCGCCAATATTGAAGAATTAATGAGTGAGCTGAAACAAAAATTAACTATTTTAGTGGTCACGCACAACATGCAACAAGCGGCGCGCGTGTCAGATTTTACTGCCTACATGTACTTGGGCGAGCTGATGGAATATGATGATACCAATACCATTTTTACCCGCCCCAGCCGCAAAGAGACTGAAGACTACATTACCGGCAAGTTCGGTTAATTCAATTGCCAAAAACAAGGAATAATCATGCAAGAACACATATTTAAACAATACGATGCCGAGCTAGAAGCGGTGCGCGCCAAGGTGCTAGAAATGGGCGCACTTGTTGAGCAGCAAATTGCTGACGCGCTTGAAGCCTTGACTGGATCTAACCCCAAGCTTGCTAAAGCCGTGATTAATAAAGACCACATGGTGAATGCACTTGAAGTGCAAGTGGACGAAGATTGTAGCCGTATTATTGCGCGCCGCCAGCCAACTGCGGGCGATTTACGCATGGTGCTGATGATGATTAAAACCATTACCGACCTTGAACGTATTGGCGACGAAGCCGCTAAAATTGCCCGTTATGCGCTAAAGTCTAACGAAACAGATCGCGTATGGACGCCACGATTTGCCGAGATTAAATCCATGGCCAATTATGCCCGAGATATGTTACACATGGCGCTAGACGCTTTTGCGCGCTCAGATGCAACTAAAGTGCTAGAAATTGCACACATGGATGAAGAAGTGGATGAACAGTATCAAATGACGATGCGTCAGCTCATTACTTTTATGTTGGAAGACCCGCGCACCATTAGCATGGCGCTAGAAGTGTTGTTCGTATCGAAAGCCATCGAGCGCATTGGCGATCACGCCAAAAATATCTCGGAATATGTGGTGTATATGGTCAAAGGTAAAGACGTGCGCCACATTAGTATGGAAGAGATGGAAGAAACTGCTAAAGATTAAGCCTAATTAGCAGCTAAGGTAATTTTTAAATAAATAGCCCTAACTAAATCATCTTAGGGCAGGCATCGAAGCCGCATAGATATTGCTTCGCACGGCACATGTTTCTCAGCAGATAGTGCTAAATAAAACGCTAACATGCGTTCTGCTTGCTTAGCTGCCGACCACTTGCTGTGCGCGTATTCTCTAGCACGCTCGCCCAAGTGTTCGCAATGAACTGGGTTTGCCAGTAACGCCTGCACTTTATGTGCAAACTGCGCTTCGTCTTCAACTGCAATCATGGCACCTTGCCCCTCCACCAATATCGACGCAGTGCCTAGCTCGGCAATCGCCACCACTGGTGTAGCTTGTGCCATTGCCTCTAGCAGCACCAAGCCTTGCGTTTCACTCTTAGAGGCAAATACAAATATATCAGCCGCCTTGTAGCAAGCATTCAACTCGGTATTTCTATCTAAATAACCAATAAACTGCACATTATTTTCAATGCCTAAGGTTTTGACTAATGCACGCAGGCTATGTTCTGCTGGGCCCTCACCCGTAATCACCAGTAAAATATCAGGCACGTCTTTAGTTAATAGTTTGGTTACCCTTACTAAAAAATCAATATTCTTTTCAAAAGCCACACGCCCCACATACAGTAGCATGAGTCGATTTTGCGCTATCCCAAATTTTGCTTTAAACGCTTCGCTATCTGCCGAGTTAAAACTCGACTCCTGCAAACCTGTCGCAATCACTTCTGTTTTAGTGTTGATGCCATAAGTGCGCAGCACATCTAACATCGGTTGAGATGGCGCCACGATTGCATCCACTTGATTACATTGGTTTTTAGAGATGAACCTTGCTAAACCGCGTGCTGCAAATTTTGGAATCCACGGCAAATAATGGTGCAAATAATCCTCAAAAAAAGTGTGGTAGGTTTCCACAACCGGTATTTTTAATAATTGGCTAAGTTTTAAGCCCGCATAGTGCGCCACAAATGGCGTATGAATATGAATCAGATCAAATTTTTTACTTTTAAGTGTCGGCAATAAGCGCAATATTTCTTTATATTTCATCAACTTATCTTCTGGGTCAAAGTAGATTGAACGAGCTGGCACGCGGGTAATCCAAGCTTCGTCTATGGTCTTAACTCTATAATCTGGTGCAATTAAATGCACGCTATGACCCAACTTCTGCAGCTGTTCAGTAAAAGTTCGAATTGAGGTAGAAACACCATTCACACGTGGAAAATAAACATCTGAAATAAGTAG
>JANMOP010000051.1:0-8612 GCA_031369365.1 Methylotenera sp. | reverse complement strand
AATTTGCAGTTAATTAATCGCGATTTTACTGTGAAAAAAACGGTACAAGGTTGGCAATATTCGGCAGGCACTATGCAGTTACAACTTCCTAATCTTGGCTTAGTAGGAGATTTTCAACTGACTAATGCTGCTTGTGTTATCAATGCGATACAGCATTTAAATGATATTTTACCTACGCCACAAGCCAGTATCTATGCGGCTCTCAGGGCAGTTAAATTAACAGGTAGATTTCAAAAAATTCACTCTCAACCTGAAATTTTGGTCGATGTGGCGCATAACCCGCACGCAGCAAAATCGCTGGCGCACAATCTACAAGCAGCGCCTTGTATAGGCCGAACGCTGGCGGTATTTGCTATGCTGGCTGATAAAGACATTGAAGGCGTGATTCGCGAGCTGACAAGCGAAATAGATGCTTGGTTTGTGGCGGATATTCATGCCGCACGCGGCGAAAAAGCCATTGATTTACAACAGTTATTAATAAAACAAGGCGAAAAATCAACGATACAATTGTTTGCGGATGTTGGCATTGCGATAGATGCCGCCTATAAAAATGCGGCTAAAAATGATAGAATAATCGTGTTTGGCTCGTTTTACACGGTTGCAGACGCTATCGCCAGCAAATTCAACAGCTTGCAGGGTGATAAAGTTGATTAAC
This sequence comes from Methylotenera sp., assembly GCA_031369365.1. Taxonomy (GTDB): domain Bacteria; phylum Pseudomonadota; class Gammaproteobacteria; order Burkholderiales; family Methylophilaceae; genus Methylotenera_A. Next base: position 7,957 of record JANMOP010000051.1, on the reverse strand, counting down.
AGCAGTATAAATATCACGACTATGAATATCACCACAAATAGCATCATGTATAGCGCGTATTTTAAAGCCTCTGTTATAAGGTAGGTTACATGCAAAAAACATCCTCTAGCGACCAAGAATTAAACTTAAAAAAACGTGCGCGTCGCCGCTTGGTAGGCGCAATCGCGCTGGTATTGTTGATGGTCATTGTGTTACCGATGATACTTAAAGACCGCTCTGCGATTCAGCCGAAGGATCAAATTACTATTACGTTGCCAGGTGAGCAAACAGAAAGTGAACAAGCTCAAGCAGGAGCGACAGATTTCGATTCCAATATTGTTCCCACAGAGCCTTCAATAGCAACACTGCCTGAAGTAGCCGAGCCCGATAGTGAGGCGGCAATGCCTGACACAGAAGCTGCTACAAGTAAAAAAATACCTGACGTAACACAGCCAGCCGCTACACCAGAAGCGCCAACATCAACACTAGAGCCAGCAGTAAAATCAAGCACCGAAGCTAATCGTCAATATCATGTGCAAATTGGCGTGTTTTCTGATGCTGCTAATGTGAAGCAATTGCAAAGTAAATTGAGCGATTTAGGTTACAAATCACAAACCGAAAAAATTGATACAGATAAAGGTAAAAAAATTCGTTTACGCACGCAAGTTTTTGGTGATAGAAATGAAGCGGCCATTGCGCTAGAGAATATTAAAGACGCAGGTTTAACTGGCATGGTTGTGAGCCAATAATGCGCACTAATTGCGGATGTATTTAACGCATTGACTAGCTTCGATTACACTATTTTGCTGATAATCGGAATCTCGATTGTCGTGAGTATGATGCGTGGTGCGGTGCGTGAAGTGCTGGCAATTATGGGTTGGCTAGCGGCGATTATTGCGGCAAAAACTTATGCAATAGAGCTTGTGCCTTTGCTGCCAGCCGATATTCCTACAGATTCATTGAAAATATTAGCCGCACATGTGATTGTTTTTTTTGGTGTTTTGCTGATAGCGAGCTTGCTCATCATTGCACTTTCTAGTTTAATCAAAAAAATCGGCTTAAATTGGTTTAATCGTTTTTTAGGCGGCTTTTTTGGCTTTGCGCGTGGCTTAATTATTGTTTGCGTGCTGGTATTTTTGGCTGGCTTAACCAGCTTACCTAAAGATGTGCGTTGGACCAATGCTATGTTTAGCGCGCCGCTAGAGGCTTTGGTTAAATCCGCGCTGCCTTGGCTACCGCAAATGGTTGCAAAACATGTTGCATATGATTAGTCATTGCGATTAAAATTAATTTTTAAGGAACGCGCAAGCTTATGTGTGGAATTTTAGGCATTGTCGGTAAAAACCCAGTCAACCAATTGTTATACGATGGTTTATTGGTATTGCAGCATCGTGGGCAAGACGCTGCGGGCATAGTCACCTGCGATGGCAACACGTTTTTTATGCATAAAAACAATGGCTTGGTAAAAGATGTGTTTCAAACTCGCCACATGCGTAGCCTCATCGGCAACGTCGGCATTGGTCATGTGCGCTACCCAACGGCAGGCTCATCTAGCGCGGCTGAAGCGCAACCGTTCTACGTTAATTCACCTTTTGGCATTGTGTTAGGTCATAACGGTAATCTGACCAACTCAGAACAACTCAAATCAGAAATGTTTCGCCAAGATCTGCGCCACATCAATACCACTTCCGATTCTGAAGTGCTATTAAACGTGCTTGCACATGAAATTGAAAAGACTTCTAAAAACGCAGTGTTGAACACCGATATGGCGTTTGACGCGGTCGCTGGCGTGCATAGGCGCTGCAAAGGCGCATACGCCGTGGTCGCGATGATTGCCAATTTTGGATTGCTGGCGTTTCGTGATCCGCACGGCATTCGCCCTTTGGTCATTGGCAAGCTAGATACTGATAAAGGTACGGAATATATCGTGGCTTCTGAAAGCGTGGCGCTAGACGTGTTGGGCTTTAAATTAGTGCGCGATGTAGCGCCTGGCGAGGGCATTTTTATTGACATGGACGGCAATTTCTTTAGCCGCCAATGTGCCAAAAATCCGCAACTCACACCTTGTATTTTCGAATACGTGTATTTAGCAAGACCTGATTCAGTCATCGACGGCGTTTCTGTTTATCAAACACGTTTGGATATGGGCACTAGTTTGGCCGAGAAAATTAAGCGCGATTGGTCGCATTTGAAAATTGACGTGGTGATACCAATCCCTGATACCAGCCGCCCTAGCGCATTGCAAGTGGGTATCTCACTAGGCTTGGATTATCGCGAAGGATTTATTAAAAACCGCTACATAGGCCGCACCTTTATTATGCCAGGACAGGCTTTGCGTAAAAAGTCTGTGCGCCAAAAATTGAACCCAATTGGCATAGAATTTAAAGGCAAAAACGTGTTATTGGTGGATGATTCCATCGTGCGCGGCACGACATCGCAGCAAATCGTGCAAATGGCACGTGACGCAGGCGCTAACAAAGTCTATTTCGCTTCTGCCGCACCACCTGTGCGCTTTCCCAATGTGTATGGCATTGATATGCCAAGCCGCGATGAGCTACTTGCCACAGGCAGAACCGATGAAGAAATTTGCAAAGAAATTGGCGCAGACGCGCTGATTTACCAAGATTTAGACGCACTGGTACGCGATATTGCACAATCCAACCCCAAAATGAAAGTGTTTGATTGCAGTTGTTTTGATGGCAAATACGTCACAGGCGACGTGGATGCCGCTTATTTAAATCGCATAGAAGCCGCACGTGGCGACATGAACAAAAAGCAAAAGCCCGCCAACGCTAGCACGCAGATGGATTTGAATTTAATCGACAGCCTAGATGATGAGGTTGTAGAAGAATTAACTGGCCTGTAAACTAAAGCAAAGCTTAAAAAGCGTGGCTTGATGATTGTGAAACTCTTGACGTTTGAATAATTTAGGCATACCATTTAATTGCGCTGATTTGAGTGGCCAACTTTAAACAAAGCCTTACTCAGCTTGCGAGCGCATAATAAATTCTGCTAAAGCGAGAGTCCCAAAGAACCCGTTTTAGCGCAAGCTTTAACGGGTTTTTTAATGTCGCGACCCTTGCAAAAGCACTTCTTGTGACGAATTACCGCGTTGCGCGGTACTCAAAATGCTCATGTACTTCGTGTACATTCCGCATTTTGCGTTCCGTGCGCCTTGTACTTCACCACAATAAGCACTTTTTCAAAGGTCTCGAAAATGAATTGAGAGTGATGATGACAAAACAATACCACCCGGAAACCTTATCTGTGCGCGCGGGCAGCGAAATGACTGCGTTCGGTGAAAATTCTGAAGCTTTATTTTTAAATTCTAGTTTCAGATTTAACAGCGCCGCGCAAGCAGCAGCCCGCTTTGGTGGCACAGAGCCAGGTAATATTTATTCGCGCTTTACCAACCCAACCGTGACCATGTTTCAAAACAAATTGGCAGCGTTAGAAGGCGCAGAGCAATGCGTAGCGACTTCTAGTGGCATGTCGGCCATATTAGCTACGGTCATGGCTTTATGCAGCGCAGGCGACCATATTGTGTCGTCGCGCAGCATTTTTGGTACTTCTACACAATTGTTTGGCAATATTCTAGCGCGTTGGGGCTTGGATGTTACATTTGTATCGCAAACCAATCCTGCCGAATGGCAAGCCGCGGTGACGCCAAAAACCAAACTGTTTTTTGTGGAAACGCCGTCTAATCCGCTCACTGAAGTGTGTGATATTGCTGCTTTGGCTGAAATCGCTCACAAAGCAGGCGCACATTTGGTGGTGGATAACTGTTTCTGCACACCAGCGATTCAAAAGCCGTTAGAACTGGGCGCGGATATTATCATTCACTCAGCGACCAAATACATCGACGGGCAGGGCAGGTGCTTGGGCGGCGCAGTTTTAGGTAGCAAAGCTTTAATGGAGCCAGTCTATGGATTTTTGCGCACCGCAGGCGTCACCATGAGCGCATTTAACGCTTGGGTGTTTTTAAAAGGTCTAGAAACCTTGTATGTACGCATGGAAGCGCATTCTAGCCGTGCGTTAGCCCTTGCCACATGGTTAGAAGCACAACCGCAAGTGGCACGCGTGTATTACCCAGGTTTGGCTTCGCACCCGCAATATGCCTTGGCTTTAAAACAACAAACCAGTGGTGGTGGGATAGTAAGTTTTGAAGTGAAGCCAAAAGTAGGCCAAACCGAGCAGCAAGCCGCTTGGGCGCTAATTGACAACACGCAACTCATCTCAATTACTGCAAACCTAGGCGATGCAAAAAGCACCATCACCCACCCAGCCACCACCACGCACAGCCGCATCACCGCCGAGGCGAGGGCAGAAGCGGGTATCAAAGATAGTTTGGTGCGCATTGCGGTGGGTTTAGAGCATGTGGATGATTTGAAAGCGGATTTACGGTTATAAAATGTTGAAAATATTTACAACTAACTTTGAACTTGGTATCAGCATCTTGAAAAGTTATTATGAAAGCTAGAATTAAAGTTATAGAGTTATTTGCTGGCGTTGGAGGGTTTAGGCTTGGATTAGAGGGCTGGGAGGGCATGTCTGCTTCATCTGGATATACACAGACAATGAAATCAGCGAAGTAGGGTGTGCAAAATGATTTATCTTGCACACCAGATTGCGCTTCATCATGGTGTGCAAGACACCCACTTGCACACCCTACAAATTAATTCAGATCTTCTCTTAGCGACTCAGCTGATTCAAGGCTATTTTATGAGCTTCACGACATAACAAAGCGCTTAAAATTTATCACTAAATACACAATTAAATCGGCGCAAAATGCGTGTTTTGCGGGTGTAATCGTGCTAAAATTTGTGTGTTAAAACAACTAAAAAACTCTCTCGGAATGCTAAATTTTACAGAAATTTTATCAGGCACATAGAATTTCTGTAGTAAAGCTATGTTGAGAATACAAACGGAAATCACCGACGGAAGTAATCAATGGATAAACCACCAGTAAATCAATCACCCGACCAGTTCGCCAAAGAAACCCTGCCGATTTCGCTAGAAGATGAGATGCGTAGAAGCTACCTCGATTACGCCATGAGCGTTATAGTAGGCCGCGCGCTGCCAGACGTTCGTGATGGCTTAAAACCAGTGCATCGCCGCGTTTTATTTGCCATGCACGAGCTTAGCAACGATTACAACAAGCCGTATAAAAAATCGGCGCGTATTGTGGGTGATGTGATTGGTAAATACCATCCGCATGGCGATACTGCGGTGTATGACACGATTGTGCGTATGGCGCAAGATTTTAGCTTGCGATACATGCTGGTGGATGGTCAAGGTAACTTTGGCTCGGTAGATGGTGACAACGCGGCGGCGATGCGCTATACGGAAATCCGCATGAGCAAGATCGCGCATGAATTGCTGGCCGATATTGATAAAGAAACCGTCGATTTTGGCCCTAACTACGACGGCAGCGAGCATGAGCCGCTGATTATGCCAGCGCGTATTCCTAACCTGCTGATTAACGGTAGCTCTGGTATTGCGGTGGGTATGGCAACGAATATTCCGCCGCACAATTTGAATGAAGTATTAGACGCGTGTTTTGCGCTGTTAAAAGACCCTGATATGGGTATTGAAGAGCTGATTGAACTGGTTCCTGCACCCGATTTCCCTACTGCTGGCATTATCTATGGCACGGTTGGCGTAAAAGAAGGCTATCGCACTGGTCGTGGCCGCGTGGTAATGCGCGGGCGTACACACTTTGAAGATATGGACAAATCTGGCGGCCGCCAAGCTTTGATTGTGGACGAACTGCCGTATCAAGTGAACAAAAAAACTTTCGTTGAGAAAATCGCCGAGCTGGTCAACGAGAAAAAAATCGAAGGCATTTCTGATTTGCGCGATGAATCAGATAAGTCTGGTATGCGCGTGGTAATTGAGCTGAAACGCGGCGAAGTGCCTGAAGTGGTGCTGAATAATTTGTATAAACAAACGCAGTTGCAAGACACGTTTGGCATGAACATGGTGGCCTTGTTAGACGGTCAACCACGCTTGTTGAACTTGAAACAAATGCTGGAAGCGTTTTTACGCCATCGCCGCGAGGTGATTACGCGCCGTACCGTGTTCGAGCTGAAAAAAGCCCGTGCGCGTGGCCATGTGTTAGAAGGCTTGGCAGTGGCGCTGGCCAATGTGGACGAAATGATTGCACTGATTAAAGCCGCGCCAACGCCGCCAGAAGCCAAAGTTGATTTGATGGCAAAAATTTGGAAATCGCCCGTGGTGGAGGAAATGTTGAAACGTGCGGCGATGGAAGCATCACGCCCAGAAGGTTTGTCAATTGATTTTGGTTTAACGCCAAGCGGTTATCGTTTAAGCGACGTGCAAGCGCAAGAAATCTTGCAAATGCGCCTGCAACGCTTGACTGGCTTAGAGCAAGACAAAATCGTGACCGAGTACAAAGAGGTAATGGATATTATTGCTGATTTGCTGAATATTTTAGCCACACCATCGCGCGTGACGACGATTATCACAGACGAACTGACGGAAATTCGCAAACAGTTTGGCGACAAGCGCCGCAGTGAGATTGTGGCAAACGCACAAGATTTATCGTTGGAAGATTTCATCACTCCACAGGATGTAGTGGTCACGCTATCACACACGGGTTATGTGAAATCGCAACCGCTAGATGAATACCGCGCACAACGTCGTGGTGGCCGTGGCAAAACTGCTGCACCGACTAAGGAAGATGACTTTATCGACAAAATGTTTGTGGCAAATACGCACGATTACATTTTATGCTTCTCAAGTCGTGGTCGCGTGTATTGGCTTAAAGTATATGAAGTGCCACAAGGCAGTAGAATAGGGCGTGGCAAGCCGATTGTGAACTTGTTTCCGCTAGAAGAAGGCGAGAAAATCAACGCAATTCTTGCAGTAAAAGAGTTCGACGAAAACCACTTTATTTTTATGGCAACTGCGCAAGGCACAGTGAAAAAAACCGCTTTAACCGAATTTGCCAACCCGCGTAAATCAGGCATTATCGCCATTAATTTAGATGATGATGATTACCTAATTGGCGCAGAAGTGACCAATGGCGCAAATGATATTGTGCTGGTTTCCAACGGCGGTAAAGCCGTATGGTTTACTGAAAATGACGTGCGCCCAATGGGTCGTGCCACACGCGGTGTGCGCGGCATGAAATTGGCTGCTAAACAGCAAGTATTGTCGTTGCTGATTGCCGATAATGATCAGCAAACCGTGTTGGTGGCGACAGAAAACGGCTATGGTAAACGCACAGTATTGGCTGATTTCCGCCATTCTGGCCGCGGTACGCAAGGCGTTAAAGCCATCGCGGTTTCGGAGCGTAACGGTTTAGTGGTTGCTGCTAAATTAGTGAATGAAGATGATGAAATTATGCTCATCACTACAGGTGGCGTGCTGATTCGCACGCGCGTGAAAGAAATACGCGAGCTAGGGCGCGCCACGCAAGGCGTGACGCTGATTAACTTAGGTGAAGGCGAAAAGCTCTCAGGTTTAGAGAAAATCGTTGAAACTGACGACGATGAGCCAGAAGTAGCAAGTTAAAGAATAACTTTTAAGCATTTAATTTTTTACAATTTATTATGTTGAAGGAAAAGTAAGCAATGACAACGATTTACAATTTTTCTGCAGGGCCAGCGGTATTGCCAAAAGAAGTGTTACAACAAGCGCAAGCCGAGATGCTAGATTGGCATGGTTCAGGTATGTCTGTGATGGAAATGAGTCATCGCGGCAAAGAGTTTATGAGCATTGCAGCTGAGGCTGAGGCTGATTTGCGCGAGTTGATGGGCATTCCTGCTAATTATAAAGTGTTGTTTTTGCAAGGTGGTGCTTCAACTCAGTTTTCAAATATCCCAATCAACTTGCTGCGCGGCAAAAAATCAGCCGATTACCTGAATACAGGCGAGTGGTCAAAAAAAGCCATTGCTGAGGCTAAAAAATATTGCGAAGTGAACGTAGTCGCAACATCTGCAGATAAAAACTT
>JANMOP010000070.1:0-22014 GCA_031369365.1 Methylotenera sp. | reverse complement strand
ACCAGCAACGTTTAGCAAAATTCACAGCATCAATAATATTCGCCGTACTATCAACATAGCAACTACCTGTGTGGCAACAACAGGTGTAGTTTTGGCGGCTTTTTACGCATGGCAAGGCTCGCAACAAAAAGATCAGTTGCAATTTATCAGCGCACAAACTCGGTCGCAACAGCAGCAATACGACGAGGTTGCAAAAAATTTCCCTACAACGCCTATTGCTAGTACCGAGTTAAAAATCGCCGCCGAATTAGCGCAAACCATTAAAAGTAACAGCCAATCGCCGCGCCAGCTTATGCAAGTGTTGAGTGGTGCTTTTGAAGCCTCACCAGAGATTGAATTAACTAGAATTCGCTGGGTGCAAACCAACGATAGGGAGCTTAAAGACGATGCTGGCGGTGCAAATAATGCGCAAAACCAAAATAATCAGCCAGTAGCAGCGGCTAATGCTGACCCCAGTAAACTCGTGCAAGTGGGCTTTATCAATGCAGAAATTAAAGGCTTTACGGGCGATTATCGCGCGGCTTTAAATAGCGTTAATCAATTTGTCACGCACTTGCGTGAAAATAACTCGGTGGAAAATGTGCTGATACTGCAAGAGCCTGTCAATGTAAGCTCGCTCGCCAATTTGCAAGGCAGCACTACCGATGAAAGCGCCACCACAGAGCGCCCACCTGCAATATTTAAACTAAAAATAATATTAAAGCCAATAAATTTGGGACCAGCATTGTGAGATTAAAATCATGAGCTTAACCCCGCAAGATTGGCGCAAATTACGCTACCCAATAATCGGCCTAGGAGCCGCTCTGGTGCTAGTGGGGCTGTTAGTCAGCTTTGCAGATCAATATCGCATAAAAAATGATACAGCCTTGCAAACACAGCAAAATCTGCTCAACCAGGCACGTCAAAAACTGCAATCTTCTGGCTTAGAAAAAGACACGATTATTCAATATCTGCCAGCCTATAACGAATTATTGGCAAGCGGCTTTATAGGCGAAGAGCGACGCATTGAATGGATAGAAACCTTGCGCCAAATTCATGGGCAACATAAACTATTTAGCATTGATTATAGTATTGGCCTGCAAGAAAATTACAAGCCTAGCTATTTGCCCAACTTAGGTAGTTTTGTGTTGCATCGCTCAGTCATGAGCCTAAAATTAGATATGCTGCATGAGGGCGATATACTGGCGCTGCTAGACGGTCTGCACCAGCAAACCACGCCGTTTATTGTGCGCGATTGCGAAATAAGCAGACCAATAGGCGTCGCGGTAAATGCAAAAAATGTGGCGGCCAACATGCAAGCTAACTGCGAAATTGATTGGCTGACGCTGCGTGACCCACAACTTTCTAATGCAACAGCGGCGGGGGCATTATGATGAAACTTTTTATTTTATTGTTTATATTGTTTAGCCAACTGGTTTTTGGTCAATTGGCATTAGCAGCTGAACCCATTGGCCGATTGTTTACGTCACCTGCAGAGCGCAGCAACTTGGATTATCTAAGGCAAACCAAGAAAAAATTAATCGCACCCACGATTGTAGAAGCACAAATCGACGCCCCAGAAGCCGCGCCAATAGTGCTGCCTGAGGCAGTTAATTTGCAGGGCTATGTAAAACGTAACGATGGCAAACAAGGTACGGTTTGGGTAAACAACCAAGCCCTGCAAGAAAACTCGGGTAATAAAGAAGTACAAGTGGGTAAATTGCCAGAAAACAGCAACCGTGTGCCTATTAAACTATCTGCCAACGGCAGAAGGCTAAATTTAAAAGCAGGCCAAGTTTACGACCCCGAAAACAATCGTGTACGTGAGGCTCGCAACCATGGCGCACAGGGTGATTCAGGAAGAATTGGCGATGCAAGTAGCCCGTAATCAAAAGGGTATGGTGCTTTTGATGCTGCTTCTAATTTTTACTTTAATAGCATCGATTTATTTTCTGAGGTCTTTAGATTCCACTGGAATTAACAACGAACGAGCAGAAAAAACGCAGAAGGCACTGGCTGAAGCCAAAATGGCTTTATTGGCATTTGCTAGTAATCGCGATTTTACGCCCTCAGGTTGTGGTAACAATTGTCCTAGACCAGGCGATTTACCTTGCCCCGATACAAATAATGATGGTTTTGCCGAAGTTTCATGTGGAAATGCAGCTGGTACAACAGGACAGGCAAGTCGTTTAGGTCGGTTGCCCTGGAGAAGTTTAGGTATAGCTGACTTAAGAGATGGCTATGGTGAGCGTTTGTGGTACGCGGTTTCGAGTAGATACAAAATTAATTCGCGTTTTCGACCACTTAACAGCGATACGACTGCGACAATTACGCTGAGAAATATTGCAGGCAATATTGTTAATGATGCCAGCGCAACAACAGGTTTAGCCGCAGTTATAATATCGCCTGCCGCAGTTTTTACGCGAGCAGATACGATTGTACAAACACGAAATGGTGCAAACCAAAATCTTGCAGTAAACTACTTAGATAATGCAATTGGGGAAGACAATCAAAATTTCGCAGATAGTACTGTCAACGGCTTTATATCTGGCCCTGTACGTGATGCTCTCGGCAATTTAATAGTTAATGATCGTATGCTAGCGATTACACGCGCTGATATAGTTGAGGTCATGGAAAAAAGAGCGCTTTCTGAAGTGAGAAATGCGCTTACCGCTTATTTTGGTAACGAAGGTGCATTCTCTTATCCATATCCTGCAAGTTTTGCGGATGCGACATGCTTAGGGAATGCCATAATAAATGCACCAAATTGCTCTGAAAACGCAGCAATAACTAGAGGCCGTATTCCTGCAAACCCCAGCACAGATTGGAATGCAACTTCAATTTTACGCGGCGAAAATAGTAATAATTGGTTTCAGTTAAATGCTTGGCGAGAGCAAATTTATTATGCAGTAGCACCAGCTTGTGTAACGGGTACAGTGAGTTGCGGCGGGGTTGGTTTTTTAACATTAAATAATGCCTTATTGCCAGGCGCTAAACAGCTTGTACTTATTTCTTCTGCACCTGTGTTAGCAGGGCGAACACGAGTGACACCTGCGGATCGAACGCAAGCGATAAACTATTTAGAAGGTGAAAACTTAATGCCCTTAGATGATGTTTACGTGCGCACTTTACCTTTGACTGCGCTGGTAAATGATAGAGCAATTAGCTTTCCATGAAAGATATTAAAATTAATATAGTTTTTAAGGGCTTTACTTTGGTAGAAATGGCTATCGTGTTAATGATAGTCGGTTTGCTTATGGCGGCTTTTTTAACTCCATTGGCAGCACAATTACAGCAGAATAGAATTAATGAAGCTCGTAATGATTTGTCCGAAATAAAAGAAGCTTTGCAGGGGTTTGTTTCGGTAAATTTAAGTTTACCCTGCCCAGATACGTTAGGTGGTGACGGGATTGCTGACCCATGTATAGGGCCAGTTAATAATTTAACTTCTACGGGGGGGAATGTGCCTTGGGTTACTCTAGGAACAAAACCAACTGACCCATGGGATAGGCGATACCAATATCGAGTAAATAATGCCTTTACAGTACCACTTACTTTGGCCACGAATGCAAGTATGGGCAATCTTCGGGTGTGTACAGATTTTACTTGTGGTGCTTCAGATGCAAATAGTGTTCCTGCTGTGATTTATTCATCTGGTGCAAATGGTGCAGTTCAGCCGCCTGTTGGTGCGGATGAGCTTGAAAATATGGTGGTTGCAGGTGCAACATTTAATGGTGTTTTTGTGAATCATGAGTTTGCACAAGCTGCAGCAGTTAATGGTGAATTTGATGATGTTGTGGACTGGCTTTCAACTAATGTTTTAATTGGCCGACTAGTTGCGGCTGGCCAGCTGCCCTAAATGAACGACAATCAACTCCTACGTTATAGCCGCCACATTTTATTACCAAAGATTGGTTATGAAGGCCAAGAAAAACTTACCCAAAGTCATGCTTTAATAGTCGGGGCGGGTGGTTTGGGTTCGCCAGCAGCCTTATATCTAGCGGCTTCTGGCGTGGGTAAACTCACGATTTGTGATTTTGATATTGTCGATTTAACTAATTTGCAACGGCAGATTATTCACACCACGCAATCGGTCGGCATTAATAAGGCAGTTTCTGCGCAGCAGACGATTTACGAAATTAACCCCGAAGTTGTGGTGCAAACCATTGTGCAAAAATCATCTGAAGCGGAGTTTAAAGCTTTAGCCGAACAGGCGGATGTAGTGATTGATTGCAGTGATAATTTTGCCACACGCTATGCGTTAAACCGTGTGTGTTTGCAGCTTAAAAAACCGCTTGTTAGTGGCGCGGCGATTGGCTTTGAAGGACAAATTACGGTGTTCGATTTTAGGCATAAAAATAGCCCGTGCTATCAATGCTTGTTCCCAGATAATGGTGAGGAATCAGATTTGCGCTGCGCTACCAATGGCGTATTTGCGCCGCTAGTGGGCATGATAGGCACTACGCAAGCGGCCGAGGCCTTAAAATTAATCATGAATATTGGTGAGAGTTTGCAAGGTAGGTTGCTGCTGCTTGATGCGCTAAGTATGGAGTGGCGCACTATCAAGCTGAGCAAAGACCACGCTTGTAGCGAATGTGGCTAGGGTTTTGTAGGAGGGGCGACTCGCCCCGATTTTTTTAGCGATGTTTTTAGTATGCAAATCGTGGCGAGACGCCCCTCCTACAGGCTTTGCTATTTTCCGCCCACCAAACTTTTAACTGCACCAATCAAATCGCCTGGCACTAATACAATTTTGCTATTAGGTGAGGCAGCTAATTTTTGCATGGCGGTAATGTAGCGGTCGCCCAGCAAAAACGTGGCTGAGGCGTTATTTTCTTTTACCGCTTCGGTAATAAATTTAATCGATTCGGCAGATGCTTTGGCTGCAATCATTTGCGCTTCAGCATCCTTGCGAGCCGCTTCTAGCCTAGCTTCTGCGTTTAAAATGAGCGATTGTTTTGCGCCTTCAGCCTCGGTAACTACGGCCACGCGTTCGCGCTCGGCGGCGGCTTGGCGCTCCATTGCGTCTTGCATATTGCTAGATGGTTTAATATCTTGAATCTCGACCGATTTTACGGTCAAACCCCAATCTAGCGCCTCATCGGCAATGGCGGCTTTAAGTTCAGCTTTAATGCGGTCACGCGAGGTGAGTGCTTCGTTTAATTGCATGCCGCCAATAATAGAACGCAAATTTGTTTGCACCATGTTGCGCATGGCTTCGCGAAAGTTTTCAATGCCATACACCGCGCGCTCAATGTTTGAGACTTTAATAAACGCAACGGCATTGGCTAAAATCACTGCGTTATCAGCGGTAATCACTTCTTGCTGTGGTATTTCTAAAATAATATCTTTGGTGGTAACTTTGTAGCTTATGCGGCTAAAAACGGGGTTAATGACATGCAAACCTGGTGAGAGCACGCCAGCGAATTTGCCCAAACGCTCTACCACCCACTCCTCGCCTTGAGGCACAATGCGCACGCCTTTAATGATGGCGACAATTGCTAAAAATATGAGTACTAAACTAAAAATTTCCATGCTTTTTCCTTAATTGAATTTGATTAAAAAATTTTAATCAAATAATTTTGATGCGTAGCGTATTGCCTTCAACGGCAATGACCGCGGCAGCGCTACCTACTTCAATGGTTTCGTCAGATATCGCTGGCCATTCGCGGCTGCCCATTAAACCTTGGGTGAATTGAATTTTACCATTTTGCGCTGGGCTGCAAGCCACTATTACTGTGCCTGTGCGGCCTATTTCTTCACCTTGCGCTTGGCCAACACGGTGGTGTGCATCAGTTTTTTTGTAATTAAGCCGCCAAATAGCCAGCGAGCTTAATGAAAGCGCTGCAAACATCACAAATTGCAGGGCTTGCGGAATGCTGGGAAACAACCAGATAGCGATTGCGACACTTAAGGCCGAAACGCCAAACCAGAGTATGTAAAAAGTGCCTGTGGCCATCTCTACCGCTAGTAAAATTAAGCCTATTGCGCCCCAAATCCACATTGCATCTATCATTGTGTGTTCCTTACTTTAACTAATCACTGCATCATATCATCGCTGTAAATTTAAGCAAAGAATGAACCGCCTACATGGTTTAGAATCAGATGTACAAATTGAAAACACATTAGCCATGAGCAACCCCATTCATATTGTTTGGTTTAAACGTGATTTACGCGTACACGATCATGCTGCCTTATTTAATGCAGCTAAATCGGGCCCAGTGCTGGCATTATTTGCATGGGAACCCAGCGTTTGGGCGGGTGAAGATTATGTGATGCAGCATCAACAGTTTATTGTTGAGTGCCTACAAAGCTTAAAAAAAGACTTAAACAGCATCAATTTAAAACTTTTGCAGTGTGGCACTGGCATTGTAGATGCACTGAATGCAATTAAAAAAATACAGCCGATTGCCGCTATTTATAGCCATGAAGAAACAGGTAACGACGCCACTTTTGCGGTAGATAAAAATGTCAGTGCTTGGTGCAACACTAACAATATTACTTGGTATGAATATCCACAAAATGGTGTGGTGCGGCGTTTAAAAAATCGCAATCGCTGGAACCAGCATTGGGAGCAACGCATGAATGCTACCATTATTCAACAGCCAGCAGTTCAAACACCAGCAGTTCAATCACAGGTGCTCCAGCAGTCAATATTCATGCGGCTTGCAGGGCAGGTTATTTTTGCCGATAGCTTTAAGCCAATTGCAAACGGACAAGATAAACCAAAGCGACAGCGCGGTGGTCGCGATAATGCGTTAGAAGTTTTTAACAGTTTTTTAGATGGTCGTGCGGCTAAATTTCGTGGCGGCATATCAAGCCCACTCACTGCGGTTACAGCATGCTCGAGGCTTTCGCCTTATTTGGCCTATGGCTGCATATCAATGAAAGAAGTGGTGCAAGCCACCCGCGAGCGCCGCATGTGGGCGGCACAAGTGCCGCATCAATATCCAGCAAGTTTAAATGCAGGTTTAATAGGTTTTGAATCACGCCTGCATTGGCATTGCCATTTTATGCAAAAGTTAGAATCTGAGCCAGAAATGGAATTTGCCAATTTGCATCATGCCCACGATGATATGCGCGATGAAACTTTAAGTGATGTTGAATCGCAGCGCCGTTTACAAGTTTGGGCTGTGGGTGCAACAGGCTGGCCGTTAGTTGACGCCTGCATGGCCATGTTACGCGAAACAGGCTGGGTTAATTTTAGAATGCGCGCCATGTTAATGAGTACAGCCAGTTATTTGTACTGGCTGCATTGGCGTGGCTCTGGGCTACATTTAGCGCGTGAATTTTTAGATTACGAGCCAGGTATTCACTGGCCACAAACGCAAATGCAAAGCGGCACCACAGGCATTAATACCTTGCGTATTTATAGCCCCATTAAGCAAGCACAAGACCAAGATCCAACAGGCGCATTTGTACGCCACTGGCTGCCCGCACTTAAAAATGTGCCTAATGCTTGGATTTTTGAACCGTATTTAATGCCTAAAAATTTACAATTACAATATGGCTGCCTACTAGAAAAAGATTATCCAGCGCCCATTGTAGATATTGCACTGGCAATGCGTGAAGCTAAAGCCAAAATTTATAGCGCAAGACAAACAAAGGGTGCGTATGACGAAACCCAAGCCGTGATTAAAAAACATGCATCGCGCAAAGGGTTGCTTGGAGGCCAGCGGGATAAAAACGGGCAACAATTAGTGCGTAAAAAATCTCCAAAAAAGAGTACACTTACGCATACAAAGTCATCTCAACAAGAACTTTTTTAATGACAAAATCATTTAAACTCAGCATTCCAGCAGAGCGCACAGAGCGCTTGCATTACATGCGCCGCATGTTTCCACAAGCCTCAGGCGCAAGCTTAAGCGACAATTGGTGTGGTGGCCGACAACAGGCGCTAAAGCGCATTAATACCGTAGATGTAGAAGCTTATAGCCGCAACAGAAATTTTTTAAACGGCTCTCTATCTCACCTTTCGCCCTATTTTAGACATGGCTGTTTAACCTTAAAAGAAGCTTCTGACAATGTGTGCCACCGACATGGCGTGCAAGCTGAAAAATTTGTACAAGAGCTAGCCTGGCGCGATTATTGGCGGCGTGTTTGGTATGATTTAGGCGACGGTATTTTTAGCGATATTGAAGACCCAAAAGTAGCGCTGGGTGATAAGCTCATGCCAGATTTTATTCGTCAAGGCATTACTGGCTTGCCTTGTATGGATGGTTTTATTCGTGATTTAACACACGAAGGTTATGTGCACAACCATGCTCGCATGTGGTTTGCAGCCTATGTGGTGCATTGGCTTAAGGTAGATTGGCGCGAAGCCGCCGATTGGTTTGAAAATCACTTATTAGACGGCGATAAAGCATCGAACCATCTGTCTTGGCAGTGGGTGGCTTCACTGTTCAGCTCTAAGCCCTATTTTTTTAATAAAGAAAATTTGGCGCGCTACACTGGCGAAAAGTATTGTGCAAACTGCACAGTAAATTGCCCGTTTGATGCCAGTTACGAGCAGCTTAGTGAAAAGCTGTTTGCAAATACTGCCCCCGCAAAAGCCAAAGCGCACCGTGTAATAATGCCAGACAGAGCGCCAATTTCCATACATCGAGCCATTGCCGTTTTTGTACACGATGAAATGCTTTCTTCCGCACATCCTCTGCTACACAAACCCATGCCTAAAATTTTTGTGTTCGATGAGTTTTTGTATGGCAAATGGCCGCTTAAGCGCCTGCAATTTTTGGCAGATTGCCTAAGTGAGTTGCAAGATGTGGAGATTTGGATAGGTGATACGCGCGCCGTACTTAATGAGCGCGGCGTAGGTCAAGTGCTTACGCAAGATACGCCAAATAGGCAATTAAAGGCGTTATTAGAGCCATTTAATCCAATATGGCAACCAGAAGTTAAATTCACGGATGCCGATATTAGTGATAGGCGATTAAAACGCTTTTCGCGTTATTGGGAACTGGTAAAAGTAGAACTGTTTGGAAATGAAAGTGTAAGCGACAAATAAAAATTGCTGTCTATCACTAAGTTCATAGCGTTTCAGTTTGCGTTTCTTAATTAGCTTAAGTCAACTGTTACAAGTCGTTCAGTAACGTAGAACGCCTGTGGTAAAATCTGTGTCTATGACTACGCAAACACCACCAACGCAAGAACTCGCTAAATCGTTCGATCCTAAAGCTATTGAGGCTAGATGGTATGAGTTTTGGGAAAGCCGTGGCTATTACGCCGCTGGCCTAAACCCAGAAACACACGAAAATTTCTGCATTCTATTACCGCCACCTAATGTCACAGGCACGTTGCATATGGGGCATGGCTTTAACCAAACGCTGATGGACGCGTTGACGCGCTATCACCGTATGCGCGGCGATAACACGCTATGGCAGCCAGGCACAGACCACGCGGGCATTGCCACGCAGATAGTGGTAGAGCGCCAGCTGGACGCGCAGGGCGTTTCGCGCCATGACTTAGGTCGCGAGAAATTCTTAGAAAAAGTGTGGGAGTGGAAAGAATACTCAGGCAATACCATCACCAAACAAATGCGCCGTCTCGGCACATCGCCCGATTGGAGTCGTGAGCGTTTTACGATGGATGAAGGCCTCAACAAAACCGTTACCGAAACCTTTGTGCGCTTGTATAACGAAGGCTTGATTTATCGCGGTAAACGGCTGGTGAACTGGGATGTAAAATTAGGCACAGCGGTTTCAGATTTAGAAGTGGTGCAAGAAGAAGAAGATGGCTTTATGTGGCATATCAACTATCCGCTTGCGGATGGTTCAGGCTATTTAACTGTCGCTACTACACGTCCTGAAACCATGCTGGGTGACGTGGCAGTAATGGTGCATCCTGAAGATGAGCGCTACGCACACTTAATTGGCAAAAACGTAAAGTTGCCGCTTTGCGACCGCGAAATTCCGATAATTGCTGACGATTATGTAGATAAAGAGTTTGGTACAGGCTGCGTAAAAGTCACGCCAGCGCACGACTTTAACGATTATGCGGTTGGTCAACGGCATAAATTGCCGCTAATTAGTGTCTTAACTTTAGAGGGTAAAGTTAAGTCTGATTTATTTGATGATTTAATAAATCATAATAAAAACGTTGCGCCAAATAGTGATGGTTTGGTTGCTAATCCTATTCCTGTTATGGGTGTACATGCCGTTAATCTAATACCTGAACCATACCGAGGCCTTGACCGCTTCGATGCGCGTAAACAAATCGTTGCAGATTTAGAAGCGCAAAGCTACCTAGTTAAAACAGAAAAACACAAACTAAAAGTGCCGCGTGGTGACCGCACTGGTGTCATTATTGAGCCAATGCTGACCGACCAATGGTTTGTGGCCATGACTAAACCAGCGGCAGATGGCAAAAGCATCACGCAAAAAGCACTAGATGTAGTGGCAAGTGGTGAAATTAAATTTTACCCAGAAAACTGGGTGAATACTTACAACCAGTGGCTGAATAACATTCAAGATTGGTGTATTTCGCGCCAATTATGGTGGGGGCATCAAATTCCTGCTTGGTATTCGGATAGCGGCAAAGTGTATGTAGCAACTGACGAAGCTGACGCTAAAAAAATAGCCGCAAGCGATGGCTACACAGGTAATTTGAAGCGTGATGACGACGTACTCGACACTTGGTACTCATCCGCCTTATGGCCATTCTCAACATTAGATTGGACTGGCGAAGAAGTCAAAGATGCTGCCAATATTGCCTTGCAGCAATACTTGCCTTCCAGCGTTTTAGTCACAGGTTTCGACATCATCTTCTTTTGGGTGGCGCGCATGGTGATGATGACCACGCACATCACAGGGAAAATCCCTTTTAAGCACGTGTATGTACACGGCCTGATTCGTGATGCCGAGGGCCAAAAGATGAGTAAATCTAAAGGCAATGTGCTTGATCCGATTGATTTGATTGATGGCATCGGTTTAGACGATTTGATTAAAAAACGCACCACAGGTTTGATGAACCCTAAAGACGCAGAAAAAATCGAGAAACGTACGCGTAAAGAATTCCCCAGAGGCATTGCTGCTTATGGCACGGATGCGTTGCGCTTCACCTTTGCTGCGCTTGCCAGCCCTGGCCGCGATATTAAGTTTGATTTGCAACGTTGTGATGGTTATCGCAACTTCTGCAATAAATTGTGGAACGCCACGCGTTTTGTGTTGATGAACACACAAAAAGAAGATGGAACGCCCGAAGATAATGGCTTTGATGCAGCCAGCTGCGGTGAAGGCGGGCGCAAGTTTAGCCAAGCCGATCGCTGGATAGTAAGCAAATTGCAACGCACCGAGATGGAGGTTGAGCGCGCGTTTGCCGATTACCGCTTCGACCTAGCCGCCAAAGCTATTTACGAATTTGTGTGGGATGAATACTGCGACTGGTATTTGGAGTTAGCGAAAGTACAAATTCAAAGTGGTGGTGACGCAGAAAAACGCGCAACTAGACGAACATTATTGCGTGTGCTGGAAACGATTTTGCGTTTAGCGCACCCAATTATGCCGTTTATTACCGAAGAGATCTGGCAAACAATCGCTCCCATGACAGGTAAAGATGGCGCAAGCATTATGTTAGAAGCCTATCCAAAATCTCAGGCAGATAAGCTAGATGAAGCCAGTGAAGCATGGGTAGCACAACTCAAACAAATGGTAGAAGCCACCCGCAGTTTACGTGGCGAAATGGGCATATCTCCAGCGATTAAAGTACCGCTAATTGCCTCTGGCGATGCGACTAAACTAGCGCTTTATGCGCCATATTTAAAGGCGCTGGCTAAGTTAGAAGACGTGTCAATTGTGACCGAACTGCCAGAAGCCGATGCGCCCGTGATGCTGGTTGACAACTTCAAACTGATGCTAAAAGTTGAAATTAACGTTGCGGAAGAAAAAGAACGGTTAGGCAAAGAAATCACGCGATTAACCAATGAGATTGCCAAAGCAAACGGTAAGCTCAATAACGAAAGTTTTGTGGCGCGCGCACCTGCTGAAGTGGTCGCACAAGAAAAGGCGCGGGTGGCAGAGTTTGGGGCGAGTTTAGAAAAATTACAAAGTCAGTTGGCTAAACTCAAATAGTACTAGCAAACCCAATCTAGTGTGCCTTTAGAGGCAAGTAGTGCGAACTTTCAAGGTATTAGGCATCTGCGCGTTTTTTGATGTAAAACGTAAACACACCATCGGCGTCATTCAGTTGCAATAATTCATGTCCAGTTTGTTTGCAAAACGCTTGAAAATCTTTAACAGAGCCTGGGTCGGTGGCTATCACTTTAAGAGTTTGGTTTGCCGCAATCTCACTCAAGCCTTTTTTGCAACGCAAAATTGGCAACGGACAATTCAAATTTTTTGCATCTAATTCTTTATCGAATTCCATTTATTTCCAATCTGATCAATAGTTTATTCGCTGGCTTTTTTCTTGTTTAACGTATAACCAGCTTTGCCCCACGCTAGCACACCGCCTATTAGATGAAATACATCTTTTACACCTTTGTTGACTGCAAATTCGGCCGCGTGGGCAGAGCGAACACCGCTGTGGCAGTAGAACACCACCGTATTTGCATTCATTAGTTTTTCGTATCGCACAGGCAGCATTGAAAGTTGAATATGTATAGCACCTGGAATAGTGCCGCGCGCAACTTCATCATCGTTACGCACATCTACCAATAACACCTTAGGTTTGGTGATTAGATCAAACAAGTCAGCTGCCTGAATTTCAGAATAACTTTTCATGTTAAACCCTAATAAGTATGCTTATTGTACACATGAAGGTTCAGATGTAAATGCTTTAGGAGATTGAATCTATTGGGAATAAATTTTTTGGTATTTGACTAGATGAATTTTTGAATTAAGTATTCACTACTTTGGTGGCCGGGGACAGAATCGAACTGTCGACACGCGGATTTTCAATCCGCTGCTCTACCGACTGAGCTACCCGGCCAGTGTTACAACTAATGCTAAACATTTGCAAGTCGCGCATTATAGCAAACTTAATTCATCTTGTAACAAAGCTTAACAATTTAATTGGTAACTAAGATGGTGAAATTAAAGTAATTGCACTAATATAGGAATAACTAGTATAGTAAAAACTAGAATGCATCAATTGGCTGTAAAGTTATTGCCAGCCTTTTGTTCTACTAGCGTCACATTTCATCAATCGAATAAAATGTTAAAGGAGAGCGTTATGGGTATGTTTTCATTTATTAAAGAGGCGGGCGAAAAATTATTTGGTATTGGCGAGGCAAAGGCGACAGAAGAAGTTGCAAAAAAAGACCCAACGCCAGTCAATGTAAATGCGGCGAACCAAGCGGCAGCCAATGCCATTGCGAACTATGTGGCTAAAATGAATTTAACCGCAGATGGCTTAGACATTGGCTTTGATGGCGCATCTGGCACGGTAATTGTACAGGGCATGGCTGATACACAAGAAACCAAAGAAAAGATTTTATTGTGTTGTGGTAACGTGGCTGGCGTTGAACATGTGCAAGATCAACTGGGTGTAAAAGAAGCCGAAGCAGAGCCGCAATTCTATACGGTGGTGCGAGGCGATACGCTTTCTAAAGTAGCGAAAGAGTTTTATGGCAATGCCAATGCCTATATGAAAATTTTTGAAGCGAATAAACCCATGTTGAGTCACCCAGATAAAATTTATCCAGGTCAAATGTTGCGAATTCCACCCCAGTAACTATTTTTTAGGAGATTGAAAATGAATACATTATTACGCGTTTTATTGACTGGTGCTATTGCCGCTTCGTTTTTAGCAGGGTGTAACAAATCTGATGATGCGATAGATAATATGAAAAGCGAAATGGGCGAAGCGGTAGATGCCACAAAAGAAGCCGCTGGTGCAGTGGCAGAGGAAACTAAAGATGCGGTGACAGATGCTGCCACAGCAACCTCAGAAGCAGCTGTAGAGGCTAAAGAAGATGCGGTAGATGCGATACAAGCAGCTAAAGATGCTGCCGCCGCCGATGCCGCTAAATAATTCAATTGTTGCTAGACTTATTTCGCATGACTTAAAAAATTAATTTTTAGTCATTTAGCCCGTAAAGCCAGTAGGTTTTGCGGGTTTTTCATTTACACTTCTGACATGAAAATATTTCAAATTTCATCGCTTGATAGAGTACTCGAATCGGTGATACAGAAAAAAATAGACCTAAAAACCAAACCGCTTGGCGCCCTTGGTACTCTGGAGGAAATTGCCCTACAAATTGGCTTGATTCAAAACACCTTAACGCCACAACTAAACAAACCTACCATGCTGGTATTTGCGGGTGATCACGGCATCGCCGCAAGCGGTGTTAGTCCTTATCCGCAGGTCGTTACTGCACAAATGGTGCTCAATTTTTTAAATGATGGCGCGGCAATTAATGTGTTTGCCAAGCAAAGTAATATGCAATTGCGTGTTATTGACGCGGGTGTGAATCATACATTTGAAGCACATCCTGATTTAATTGATGCCAAAATTGCAATGGGCACAGCTAACTTTTTGCATGAACCTGCGATGACACAAACGCAATGTGAGCAAGCACTCACTATGGGTGCGGCTATTGCGCAAAAAGAGATTGATGCAGGTTGTAATGTGTTTGGCTTTGGCGAAATGGGCATTGCCAATACGTCATCTGCCAGTAGCTTGATGAGTGTGTTGTGCGGTTTGCCGATTGCGCAATGCGTGGGGCGCGGCACAGGTTTAGATGATACAGGGCTTGCTAATAAAACTGAAATTCTCAAGCAAGCATTACAGCATCATGCTTTAAATGGGCAAGATACCATGCGGGTGCTGGTGACGTTTGGCGGCTTTGAAATCGCCATGATGGCGGGTGCGATGCTGGGCGCGGCACAGCAAAAAACTGTGTTATTGATTGATGGTTTTATTGCTACTGCTGCGCTTTTGGTCGCCAGTAAATTACAGCCCAATACTTTGCAATATTGCGTGTTTGCACATTGCTCGGGGGAAGTGGGGCATCGCCAGTTGCTAGATTATTTAGGCGCAAAGCCCTTGCTAGATTTAGGTTTGCGGCTGGGCGAAGGCACTGGCGCGACCTTGGCGCTACCTTTGGTGCACGCCGCAGTAAATTTTTTAAACGACATGGCGAGTTTCGACAGCGCCAGCGTTTCAAATAAAAGTTAAATATGCGAAAACTAAATTTGCAAAAACAATGGCGCTATTTTTTGCTGGCATTGGGATTTTTCACACGAATCCCCGTACCCAATTTTGTGGGTTTTCAAGAAAATGAACTTAATCATTCTGCTAAATACTTTCCGCTTATCGGCATTATTGTTGGCTTAGTTGGCGCGGGTATTTATGCATTAAGCGTGCAATTTTTACCGCAAACCATTGCGGTGTTAATGAGTATGGCAAGCACAATTTACCTCACGGGGGCATTTCACGAAGATGGCCTAGCAGATAGCGCAGACGGCATCGGTGGCGGCTGGCAGCGTGAGCAAATACTCACTATTATGCAAGATTCTCGATTGGGAACTTACGGTGCGACAGCTTTGTTTTTGGCATTATTTGTTAAATTCCAATTGTTAAACTCGCTCAATAGTACCTTTGTGCCGTTTGCCTTAGTTGCGGGTCATGCGCTTAGTCGCTTAGCCACAGTTTACATCATGGCAAACTTAAATTACACCAAACCAGAGGGAAAAGCCAAGCCATTGGCCACGCAAATTAGTGTGGTTGATTTAGTGTTAGCGAATATATTTGGCTTGGTGCCGTTTTTATTGATTCTCGGTTTGTTGGTTGTGAACAATCACGCGCTTATTATTAGCGTTAAATTTGTATTAATGGTTTTAATTCCAGTATTTTTAAGCTGGTTTTGGTGGCGGCATAAAATCCACAAATGGTTGGGCGGTTATACGGGCGACACACTAGGCGCCATGCAACAAATCACCGAGCTGGCGTTTTATTTGGGCGTGGTTGTTTGGAGCTACAACGTTTGAAACTCACGTTAATTCGCCACACCAGCTTGCAAATTGAGCCTGGAATTTGCTATGGTCAAAGTGACATCGACGTGGCAGTGAGCTTTGCCGCTGAGCTTGCGCGCACACAGGCCAAGCTTGCTGAAATGACTTTTGACACTATCTATACCAGCCCGTTACAGCGTTGTGTAAAGCTTGCAGAAGCGCTTAACTTGGGAGAGCCCATTTTCGATCATCGCCTGCTTGAACTTAACTTTGGCGATTGGGAAATGCAGGCTTGGGACGATATTCCACGTGATAGTTTTGATAGCTGGGCGCATGATTACGCCAACCAAGCACCGCCTAATGGTGAAACATTTAGCCAATTGCAGCAGCGCGGCCTTGCGTTTTTGGATGAAATTTTAAGCAAACATCCTCAAGAAAACATCGCAGTAATTACGCATGGCGGCATGATACGCGCGCTACTGGCGCACGTGTTGAACATGGAATTAAAAGGTTTGTTTCGATTTGAAATTAATCACGCCAGCGTTACACAGCTAAATTTTTCGCAAAAAGTACCAAAAATAACGTTTGTAAACTTATAAATCATAGGCCTGAGAGCCAATGTCCATAAGGGTTGCAGGCCTGCACTAAAACTGATATCTATTTTAAATTACATGACTTTAATGGTTTGCTCAAAACATTTTACCACTTGCCCTTTGCGAATTTTTGCAGTTTTTCGTAGTTCAATCTCACCATCCACACGCACATGACCATCGGCCACTATCGCTTTACCTTGGCCGCCGCTATTGGCGATGCCTGTGGTTTTAAGCAAATCGCACAGCGCGATAAATTCACCTTTTAATGTAAATTCCATCCTATTTTAACCCTTTAGTTTTAACGGCAAGCCAGCTGCGATAAAAAACACTTCATCTGCCAAAGCCGCCACCGCTTGGTTTAAGCGACCTTGCTCATCTTGAAACTGGCGATTTATCTCGCCCAGCGGCACAATACCCATGCCCACTTCGTTGCTAACCAAAATAGTATGACCTTGTAATGTGGGCAATAATTCTAGAAAAGCTGCGCGCTGTTGCGCCCAATTTACGCCTTCGGGCGGCGCGCATTCTGGGCAAATGCACTGCGCTAACCATAAAGTAAGACAATCTACGATAAGCACGGCACCCGCATGGCTATTGGCTTGCAGGGCAGCTGCTAAATAATGTGGCGTTTCAATTAATTGCCAATGGCTTGGTCGCCTGTCTTTGTGGTGCTGCACGCGCGCTTTAAATTCATCATCGTACACTTGCGCGGTAGCAATATACGTCACGGGCAAACCGCTATCCTTCGCTAGTTTTTCCGCATAAGCACTTTTGCCGCTACGCGCGCCGCCCAAAATGAGTGTGAGTTTTTTCATTTGCCTGCCAATTATTTTTCCCAAGTATTTTCCATCAGCATTTCATTCAATGGCTTTTCAACTGCCCAGCCTGTTTCTACCAACATTGGTTCTTTATAAAAACTTTCCACATGCCCCAAACACAACACGGCGATGGGTTTCGCATCTGCTGGAATATTCAATAATTCGGCTAACTTGAGGGGGTCGAAAATCGACACCCAACCCATGCCCAAGCCTTCTGCGCGCGCCGCTAACCACATATTTTGTATGGCGCAGCTGACGCTTGCAATATCCATCTCAGGCAGCGTGCGGCGGCCAAAAACGTGTTGCTCGCGCTTATCGCAAAGGCTTACGATTAACAGCTCGCCGCATTCCAAAATACCTTCTACTTTAAGTCGTAAAAACTCTGCACTTTTGGTATCAAACCCAGTTGTCGTATTTTCAACTTCAGCAATGGCTTGTGCAGTTTTAATGCGCTCATCATCCACCAGATTGTGAATGGCTTTCCGCAAACTAACATCGGTAATGCGTATAAAGCGCCAAGGCTGCATTAACCCCACGCTGGGCGCGTGATGCGCGGCTGCTAAAATTCTGGCTAAAATTTCAGGTGCAACAGGCGTGGACAAAAAATGCCGCATATCACGCCGCTCGGCAATGACTTTGTAGATGGCCGCTTGCTCTTGTTTAGAATATGCTAGTGGGTTTGTCATATAAAAAAGCCGCTTAAATTTTAAGCGGCTTTTAGTAGTAAATTGCACATTAAATTTTTGCTGTTTGCACAGGTTTTACGCTGTGCACGTTTTTAATATGACGCAAAAGCGCAACAGATAACCAAACAATCGCAAAATACATAGCTGCAAAGCCCATCCAGCTTGGCAAATACTCCCAACCGTGTTGTAGTGATTCTACTAAACCGTTTGCAGGAAAGCGGCCAGAGAATAAATAGTAAGTTTGTGTAGAGGTGACGAAAGCGACAAAGCTGGTCAACATGGCTACAACTGTATAAGGCACAACTTCAAAAGCATCTTTTCGATTCGCCAGCCATAAGCCGCCCAACCACATTGCGCCGTAGCTTGGAATCAAACCCCAGTAGCCGTTAGTCAGGCAAAAGCCTTGAGCAGGATCAATCGCCGCCGCGCCAAAATCAATCACCGTGGCCAATGCAAAAAACGCCGCAAACCAAGCGGCACGGCTTTTTAAGCCAGTGCCTAAGTACATGCCGCCTAGCAAAAATAACACTAAGCTAGCGTCAGGCAATGAAACCGCCGTTAACACATGACTGCCTCGCGTAAGTAGCATAAAAAATGCAATTACAGCCGCAGTGAATAAATGTTTAGTATTGAGTACTTTTGTCATCATTATTAATCTCTGTTAGTTCCAAGCTAAATCAATGGGTCTAGTTAATAGCATGGTTATAAACTTTTTTAATTAGCCATCATAACATTTTCAAGCAATAACTTTAAAAAAATAGTGGTTATTTAAAATCATATCGGACACTTAAATAAAATGATCTACCATCAGCAGGAAAATAGAAATAATCATTTTTAAATGTGCTAAAAAGCCCAAATGGCGAATATTTTTTATCGGTTACGTTAAGTGCAGAAAGTGAAACAGTAACTGGTTTAATAACCCAATTAGCGCGTAAATCTAGCGTGGTATAAGATGGTAACTTATTAAGCGCATTTTTAAAATCGCCACTGGTATATCGCTCACCCACAAAATTGACTTGTGCTACATAGTGGCCATATTGCTGCGTGTTCCATAAAACTTGGGCATGTGCGCTATTGCTTGCAACCGAGGGCAAACTATTGCCATTAATTACGCCCGATTTAAACACTGCATCTGTATGCGCATAACTTAATTTGGTTTTAAGATTGCTTTGAATCTTCCAGCCTAGCTCTGCTTCTATACCTTGACGGCGCGTTGGTTCAAAGTTGACGTTATTACCTGTTGCAGCGTCATAGCCAATCTCGTTCTTAAGGCTTGAATGATAAAGCGCAATTTTGCCATCTAATTGATCTTGTTTAAATGTTGCACCAATCTCTTGGCTATTAGCCGTTTGTGGAAGAATGATTTTGCCTAGAAAAATTGGCTGGAATGAGATTGGGTCAAAGCCAAAAAACTCATCAGTGTTTGCAAATCTAAAGCTACTACCCACTTTTGCATACGCGCTCCAATTGGTTTCGTGATAAGTTAGGCCAAGATCGTAAACAGTCTTTCTGCGCGTCACATCACCAGCAACTGCGGTCATGCCAAAAGGCGCATAGGCGTCTTGATTGGCTTTTTGCTGCGCTTTGTGAGTGCGAACGCCAGTATTAATATCGATTGCCGTAGTAAGCGCCGTATTATTTTGCAAATAAAAGGCATTGCTTTTTTGATTTGCCTGTGCATTGGCATAACCACCATGATAATCAGCAGCCACTTTGCCGCGATAGAAATCATAGCCTGCAACAGTTGTACTGTTAAGCGTGCCTAAGCCATGCGACCATTTAACTCTAGGTGTAAATGAATAAGTCTCGGCTTCACGATCAGAAGTTCCACCAAACGAAACGTTGTTAAAGTGTTGGTCACCTTGCGTGTAAGATAGCTCGGTAGCCAGCTCAACAGTATCAGAAAGCTTAACAGAAACGCCAGGCCTAATTCTAAAACCCTCTTTTACTTGAGAATCAAACGGTGTTCTAGCAAACCTAGGACTGTTTTGATAGCTAGCACTGCTAATGCTACCTGGCAAACCGTTGGCAGAACGGTAGGCTGAGTAATCAACAAAAGCCTCACTAGCATTAAAGTGTCCGCCCGCTCGTCCGCTTATTGCCCATTGATTAGTCGCTGCGTTATCTTTCCAACCGTTAGTATCAGCCGTATGAACGTATGTATTAAAATATAGATTGTCGGTACCCGCTGCTACAAAGCCATCTAGACTCTTATAACCATAACTGCCAAGCGATGCCGTCAAAGAGGCGGCTGACTTGCCTGATTTATCCGTAATTAAGTTAATTACGCCACCAGCTGCGCGATCGCCATACAACACACTGCCACCGCCAGAAATAATTTCAATGCGCTCGATTGAATCTAATGGAATGGATGCCCACTGAATGCTGCCTCCATCAACCGCATTTAAGCGCTGACCATCAAGCAATATTAACGTGTTGCTGGCGGCAGAGTCACCAAAACCTCTTGCATCTATTGCGGCATCAATACCTTGATTGCCATATAGACTGATAATGTTTATGCCTGCTTGCAAGTGTAATAAATCGGGGATGCTAATTGCAGGTGAGTGCTGAATATCTTCTTTTGTAATTACTTTAAGATTAGCAGCAGAACTTACGCTACTTTCATTAAAACGGCTTGTCGTAACGGTAACTTCATCTAAATTAATTTGTTCAGCTGCAAAAGTTGGTGATGCGAATGCCAAGCCAATTAGGCTGGCGGACATAAGTTTAATTCTGGATTTTTTCATTATAGTTTCCCTAAATTACACGCGTCCCCGCATGTAGATTATTTAAAACTAGGGAATAAACAAGGATAAAGCAGACAAAAAATGCGCCTAGATTATATTTAAAACATATAAAAAGGCAACAGCTTTTGACACCGTCACCCCGCGGTATTTCCTAGCTTGCCTTAAATAAGGCGTAAATTGCGAGGCCGGTCTCCGGGCTTGTGTGTATGGCTGAAAGCCAATATCTACGCGCCTTCCCAAGCATGTTTAAATGTATAAACAGCGCTCAGTGGCTAATTGCATAGTTTTTTCACACTTACCGTTGCGGGGGCAGCATAGGGTTTGTTAATTTAAGCTTAACGCACCTATTTCCCAGTTTCACCATGTTTAAAAACAGTGGCACCTAACAACTAATCACAATTATAACGGTTTAAATCGTGATTAATACTGTGCGCTACCATAAATTTTTATACAACAAGTAAGTAAAACATATTAAATTACTTTGAATAGCAAGCGTTAGCTATTGACTTTAATGGATTTTTTAAATTATAGTGAGATTATGGAACTGGATTTAAAAAAATTAGAAGAAAAAATTATTAAATTAATTTCTTTGTGCAGCAACTTGCGCGAAGAAAACTTGCGCTTGCGTAGCGAATTAACGCAGGCAAAAGATAATATGACACAAGCCAGCAATAGGCTTGAGGTTTTGTTTGAATCCCTGCCAGAAGGCGCAGAACCTATGAATGTAAAATCTTAATGAGCATAGCTAAATCAGTAGATGTCAATATTTTAGGCCGTGAGTTTACGGTTTCTTGTACCGATGAAGAGCGTCAAGGCTTGATGGATGCTGTTAGCTATCTCGATACCAAAATGCACGAGATTCGCGATTCTGGCAAAGTGGTGGGCGTAGAGCGCATCGCCATTATGACCGCGTTAAATTTATCGCACGAATTACTCAATACCAAGTCTGGTGATGTTGACATTGGCGATTATAAGCGTAGGATTAACGCCATGCAGAATCAAATTGATGAAGCGATTGCAGCGCAAACCAAGTTTTTATAATAGTCTGTTGTAACTGTTTTTCTTCATCAGTTCGTCACAAGTTCGCATTAATATTCAACTTGTTTTCTGTGGTGTTGCCTGAGCTTTATATTCCTTGAACTAGTCTTTGTTATAGGTTTCAGCTCATCAGGTTGCTGTGTGCGCGCTCTAAATTGGGCACTCTTTTAAGGGTCCCTTGGCGAGTGTACCTTACGCGCTTTAGGTTGTTACCACCTGAACTTTTTTGGTTCAGGATAGCGGCTCAGGCAACACCACAG
>JANMOP010000020.1:0-5173 GCA_031369365.1 Methylotenera sp. | reverse complement strand
GATTCTCTATCCACTTGTTTCTCATAAAAGCCACGCAAATTAGAATTGTTAATGGTGGCAGCGCGTTCGGCATCACTTGCAGCACCAATGCGGCTTTGTGGCGGGCATACAAACGCACGCTCAACAGGCGTTGGAATACCTTTCTCGTCTAGAAAAGAGACTAAAGCCTCGCCCACACCCAGCTCGGTTATCGCGGTCGCCACATCTACTTTTGGATTCACTCTAAAAGTTTCTGCTGCCGATTTCACGGCTTTCTGATCGCGCGGCGTAAACGCGCGCAAAGCATGCTGCACGCGGTTACCCAGCTGACCAAGCACAATATCAGGAATATCCAACGGGTTTTGGCTGACAAAATACACGCCTACACCTTTGGAGCGGATTAAGCGTACTACTTGTTCGATTTTTTGCAACAGCGCTTGGGGCGCATCGGTAAATAGTAAATGCGCTTCGTCAAAGAAAAATACTAATTTTGGTTTTTCAAGGTCGCCCACTTCGGGCAATTTTTCAAACAGCTCTGAAAGCAGCCACAGCAATAGCGTGGCATATACGCGCGGTGAGTTAAATAGCTGATCTGAAGCCAAAATATTAATCACGCCGCGACCTTGACTATCGGTTTGCATCAAGTCATCTAAGTTCATGGCAGGCTCACCAAACAGCAAATCACCGCCTTCTGTTTCTAATTGCAATAAACTACGCTGAAGCGCACCGACACTGGCTGCCGAGATATTGCCGTATTCTGTTTGGTACTCTGCCGAGTGCTCTGCCGCGTGTTGTGACATGGCGCGTAAATCTTTTAAATCTAACAACAACCAACCTTTGTCATCAGCAATTTTAAAAATCGAGTTAATCACACCACTTTGCACATCGTTTAAATTGAGCATACGCGCTAATAATAGCGGCCCCATTTCGGCCACTGTTGTTCTTACAGGGTGACCTTTTTTACCGAACACATCCCAAAAAGTAACGGTCGAAGCTTGGGGCTTGTAATCGGCTAAACCCAATAAAGCAACGCGCGCATCTACCTTTGGGTTACCGCCACCCGCCTGGCTCATACCCGATAAATCACCTTTAACATCGGCCATAAAAACTGGCACGCCAAGCGCAGAAAAGCCTTCTGCTAGCGTTTGCAATGTCACCGTTTTGCCAGTACCAGTTGCGCCCGCAATTAAGCCGTGGCGGTTAGCCATTTTAGGTAAAATGTATTGAAAAACGTCTGCTTTAGCGATGCGGATGGGATTCATGGTTTACCTAAATCTTTAATGACTTATTCGAGACTATCTATTGTACTTAATACTGCTTTTCGCGTGCTAGTAATTTGATTGCTAATTAAAATTTCAGTTTGCTTATCTTGATTGAGATTCTGCCAGTTGGTTTGCCAATGGACATACAGCGACTCACCCATTTTTTTAGCTTCTGGCTTTAATAATCGGCTTAAATCGCGAATCATAATGACGTGTTTCCAGCCATCTATGGGGTTTCCGCGCGCATTGTCTGCCTCAAAATGGGCATAATTAACAATGGTTTGCAACTCTCCCAAATCACTTAACACCACAAAAGCGGCATTACGCATGTTGTTGTTGATTTCATTTTGATGATTGCGCCAACTATTGTAAGAAATACTCGTAATCGCTGTCACTAAACTGATTAGCGCAACCAAATTAATTTTTAGCTGCTGAACAAGCCAAGAGCGATTAAACCAATGTTGCTTAAATTTAATTGCCATCTATTGATGCCTTAAATATCACCTTTACGCGCTTTGCTCATCAGCAAAATTAGCGCGTCTTCTAGCTGTTGCGCCGATTTTTTTGCGCGTTCTGTGGGGTTTTTAATGCTTTTTAAATCAAATGTTGGGCGATCTAAGCCGAGATAGAGCTTAAGTTTTTTATTAGCATCTGGTTTTTCATACACAGCAATGCGGCATGGCGCAAAGACTAAAAACTCAGGGTGGTCTAAAATAATTTCTGTGCCCATGCTTAAATTGCAAAAGCTGTGCACTTCTTTTACGCCTTGTGGATCCACACCGCGAAGCTTCATGTGTTCGCCAATAGGAAAGTTGGCGGGGTTTACAAAATTCATGCCTTCACTCACCGATTTTAGGCTATCTACCACGTCTTGATAGCTCACGCCTTCATTCACTGCCACTTCGTAAACCGCACTGCTTAAGTCTATCGCTGGCATGCCGTTAGGCACATTTTGTATGGCTACTGCTGAAGTTGGTATTGGCTCTGAAGTGATTGTTTTTTGACCGACACAGGCTGTTAAAGCCAGTGTTAATATCATACTGAGAAACATTTTAGATTGCACTTCAACGTTCGCTTTCAATTTTGGCACTTTCGATTAAAATGCGCGATTAAATTGCACGATGCGATTTTAACGCCTCATCGACGGCCTTGCGGTTAAATTTTGGCGTAAGTAACTCGATAAAACCGTAAATATATCCACGTAAAAACGCGTCTTTACGCACGCCTAAATAGGTGGTGCTGGGTGGAAATAAATGGCTACAATCTAAGCGAACTAAGTCTTTATCTCGCTCATCATCATACGCCATATTGGCGATCAAACCCACGCCCAGGCCTAAGCCTACATAGGTTTTGATCACGTCCGCGTCGATGGCAGTCAGCACCACATTAGGCATAACACCTGCATCGTGAAATATTTTTGACACCAGTGTGCTGCCCGTAAATGCAAAATCATAGGTAATCAGTGGATAGCTGGCAATTTTAGCCAATGTGAGCGGTGCGGCGTCAATCAAGCGATGGCTCTTTGGCACTACAAGGCAGCGATTCCACTCGTAGCAGGGCAAGCACAGCAATTTGTCATCTAAACTAATCGCCTCTGTAGCAATGCCAATATCTGCCTCCCCGCTAGCCACTTGCTGGGTTACTTGACTGGGGTTACCTTGATGAATATTGAGCTTTACGTGGGGATAGGTTTCGATAAACTGTTTAACCGCCGCAGGTAGCTTATACCGCGCTTGGGTGTGCGTAGTGGCAATGGTCAGCGTGCCAGTTTCAATTTTACTAAAATCATCACCAACACGCTTAATATTTTGTATCTCTAGCATGACGGTGGCGGCCAGTTTAACGATATGCCGACCAGGCTCGGTTACGCCAGTTAAACGCTTGCCATTGCGCTGAAAAATCTGTAAGTTGAGTTCTTCTTCAAGCATTTGAATCTGCTTGCTAACGCCAGGTTGCGAAGTATGAAGCGCCTCGGCGGCGGCAGAAATACTCAAGCCTTGACGAGTAACTTCGTGTATATATTTCAACTGATGAAGTTTCATACCAACTCCTCTATGCGTATTTAATCATTATAATTAAATAATATACCAAAATAATAAATTGGTATTAAATAATTATATTAAATGCTGGTATATTACGCAACTTATTTACATTTAAGACTGATTTAGCGCGTGGATTTTGCTTTTTACATTATTGCTGGTTTTTTGGTGGGCTTGTTAGTAGGCTTGACAGGTGTGGGCGGCGGCTCACTAATGACGCCCATTTTGATGATATTTTTTAATGTAAAAGCCGCCGTAGCGGTAGGTACAGATTTACTTTACGCCTCTATTACTAAGTCTGTGGGCATTTTTGCACATGGCAAGCTTGGCAATATAGATTGGAGAATTGTACGTTTGCTATGCTATGGCAGCATACCCGCCGCTATTGTCACTACAATATACTTAAGGTATTCTGATGTGGCTTCTGACAGCACGGTTGCTAACATAAAATTTTGGCTGGGCATTGCATTATTACTTACTTCGCTATCAGTGCTATTTAGAAATCAGCTAGCGCAATCCGCCAAAAAAGGCCATTGGATTAACCCAGCATACACGCCTGCTTTAACTGTTATTTTGGGTTTAGTTTTAGGCTACATGGTCACGTTAACCTCGGTTGGTGCAGGCGCTTTGGGCGTCACCGCCCTGCTTATTCTTTACCCTAAAGTTAATATCACCAAAATTGTAGGCACTGATGTTGCACATGCAGTACCGCTAACTTTGGTGGCAGGATTGGGTCATGTTACGCTTGGTACTGTCGATTATCAATTGCTCGGCACACTGCTCATTGGCTCGATTCCAGGCATTTGGATTGGCAGTCATTTAAGCTCAAAAGTAGCAGAACATTGGATACGCACGGTGCTGGCACTTATTTTGGTATACATAGGTCAAAAATTAGCATTTCCCGAATTTAATCAATTGATTGGGATGTGTATTTTGTTGTTTATAATCGCTTTAAAACAGCTAGGCTTTAAAAAACCTAGCCGTAAAGTTCAAGAAAAAATTTAGGTAATTGTTATGTACAAATATGATGAAATAGATCAGCAAATAGTCGATGAGCGCGTCGCGCAATATCGCGATCAAACGCGGCGCTACTTGGCTGGAGAGCTGACCGAAGAAGAGTTTAGACCATTGCGCTTGCAAAATGGTCTTTATATTCAACGCTATGCGCCGATGTTGCGTATCGCCGTGCCTTACGGCATGCTGTCTAGCCGCCAATTGCACAAACTCGGCGACATCGCCAGCAAATACGACAAAGCCTACGGTCATTTTTCCACACGCCAAAACTTGCAACTTAACTGGCCAACGCTAGAAAGCACGCCAGATATACTGGCCGAGCTGGCGACGGTGGAAATGCACGCAATTCAAACCTCGGGTAATTGCATCCGCAACATTACCACAGACCAATTTGCAGGCGTTGCGCCTGACGAAGTGATTGACCCACGCGCCATGGCTGAAGTTTTACGCCAGTGGAGCACTTTTCACCCAGAATTCGCGCTGTTACCACGCAAGTTTAAAATTGCGGTTTCTGGCACTAAAGAAGATCGCGCCGTCATTCAAGGTCACGATATTGGCATGGAATTTTATCTTGATAGTGCTAACAAAGTTGCCATTAAAGTGTGGGTGGGTGGTGGCATGGGACGCACGCCGATATTGGGCTTGGTGATTCGCGAGCATTTGGAATGGCAACACGCGCTGACTTACTGTGAAGCGATTGTGCGCGTATATAACCTGCACGGCCGCCGCGATAATATCTACAAAGCGCGCATCAAAATTTTGGTAAAAGCATTGGGTGTTGACGAGTTCCGCAATCAAGTTGAAGCTGAATGGGCGCACTTAAAAGATAGCCCAAACACCATTACTGAGGCCGAATTGGCGCGGGTTTCCAAGCATTTT
>JANMOP010000007.1:0-9719 GCA_031369365.1 Methylotenera sp. | reverse complement strand
AAAGTCAACTTGGATTCCCGCTTTCGCGGGAATGACGAAAAGAAATATGGATTAAATATCAATATATTGGAGCACACAACATGAACACCGCAAACCTAAACACCCGCATTATCGGCCATTATATCAATGGCAAACACGTTGCTGGCGTAGGCAACCGCTTAAGCGAAGTTTACAACCCCGCCACGGGCGAAGTTTCGGCGCATTTAAACAATGCCACGGCAGATGAAACGCGCAGCGCGATTGATGCGGCACAAGCCGCCTTCCCCGCTTGGAGCGCCATGCCCGCCTTGCGCCGCGCAAGAATCATGTTTAAATTCAAAGCTTTATTAGATGAGCACGCAAATGATTTAGCCAAAGCTATTTCATTAGAACACGGCAAAACCATTTCGGACGCGCGCGGTGAAGTCACGCGTGGTATCGAGGTGGTTGAATTCGCTTGCGGCATGCCACACTTGATGAAAGGCGAGTTTAACGACCAAGTTGGCACGGGCATCGATACTTACTCCATGCGCCAGCCGCTGGGCGTGGTTGCTGGCATTACGCCGTTTAACTTTCCAATTATGGTGCCGTTGTGGATAATTCCGATGGCATTGGCAACGGGTAACACCTTTGTGCTAAAACCATCTGAGAAAACGCCTTCGGCTAGCTTAATGTTGGCGGATTTATTAGCACAAGCTGGCTTGCCCGCAGGTGTATTTAACTTGGTAAATGGCGATAAAGAAGCCGTCGATGTATTGCTATCAGACAAACGCATTCAAGCCATTAGCTTTGTCGGATCAACCCCCATTGCCGAGCATATTTACAGCACAGGCACTAAAAATGGTAAACGCGTGCAGGCGCTTGGCGGTGCAAAAAATCACCTAGTGGTGATGCCAGATGCAGATATTGACCAAGTAGCGGATGCCTTAATTGGCGCGGGTTATGGCTCAGCTGGTGAGCGCTGCATGGCGATTTCAGTGGCGGTTACCGTGGGCGATGTGGGCGATAAATTAGTGGCAAAACTACAAGAAAAAGTCAAAACCATTACCATTGACCAAGGCCTAAACGAGAAGGCCGACATGGGGCCTTTAGTCACACCACAGCATTTTGAAAAAGTGAAAAATTATGTAAATTTAGGCGTGACTGAAGGCGCAAAACTGGTGATTGATGGCCGTGGTTATTCGCACAAAGGCTATGAGACTGGCTTCTTTTTGGCGCCTTGCTTATTCGACCATGTGACCAAAGACATGCGTATTTACAAAGAGGAAATCTTTGGTCCAGTGTTGTCAGTAATCCGCGCCAAAAACTTTGAAGAAGCGCTGCAATTGGTAAACGATCACGAATTTGGTAATGGCACCGCCATATTTACCCGCGATGGCGAAGTTGCACGCGAATTCACCAGCCGCGTGCAAGTCGGCATGGTTGGCGTCAATGTAGCAATCCCCGTGCCTATTGCCTTCCATAGCTTTGGTGGCTGGAAACGCTCACTATTTGGTGATCACCACATTTACGGCGAGGAAGGCATTCGATTTTATACGCGGCTTAAAACAACGACTTCGCGCTGGTTACCTAACAATAAAAACAGCAACGAATCAGAGGGTTCTAAATTCGTGATGCCAATCATGAAGTAAAGCCCGAGCATTGAATGGATTAAGTTACTTTGGTTAACATGCATAAAAAAAGGGTGCATCTGCACCCTTTTAATTTTTTAATTACAATAGCGATTAATTTGAATGATTACCAAGTACGTTTAACGTGAAACCATACTTTTTTCTCATTTAAATCTTTACTAGGACTATTAAAGTCTGTGTAAAACGCTTCATTTTTTGTACTAAATGTGTCGGTATATTCAAACCCTGCATTAAAGCCTTTAATTGGTGCGCCAGCGCCTGGCATTGCAAAATCTTTATTAATACCAATAGCAAAGTCACCTTGTGTTGCATCACAAATTGCGCCACCGCAGCCAGCACCTAAGTCATCCGTTTTGGTATAACCTACTTTTGCTTTTAAATTAAAACCGCCAAATGGTAGTGGGTAAACTGCTTTTATTTCGTGATATTCAGCGCCTTCCGTATCGCCATTGTCAGATGATTTTGTACCGTAATAATCTGTAGGTGTGTAGTAATAAGTGTAAGTTAACCACTTGTAACTTAGAGCAGCAGATACCTCAAATGTATCAAATTTGCTACCTGTTGCTGAGTTTTTATGACCCTCAGGATAAATGTAATAATTAGCCAAGAAATTTACACCTAACCCATTTTCAAAACTTTTTGCCCAGCCCGCATACCAATCGGTTTCTAAGTGATTACCTCTAGCACCTGGGCTAACATCTTTACCGAAAAAGTATGGATTAATATTTGACCACCAAGTACCTGCATAAAAACCGCTGCTATGACCAATATCAAAACCACCTTGCAAAGCTGGACCATCGGCAGTTTCAACACCACGGAACTGGTACGCACTGTAAAGACCTAAATTGAAAGTATAAGTAAAATCTGAAGCTGGCTCTGCAGGTGTTGCAGCCACAGCTGGTGTTGCTTCTGCAGCTGGAGCGGCTTCGCCAGCATTCGCAAATGCACTGCTTAATAAAAATGGTGCTGCACATAAAGTACTCAACACCTGACGATTTAATAACCAACTATACGTTTTCATAACATTCCCTTAAATAAATAATTACAAACTTAAATTTCAATCCAAATAAATCACTATAACAAACTAATCTTCAACCAAAAATGCACCAAATTTGTACGCAGTTTAGACTGATTTAACCACAAAGATTTTTTATCAATATAAATCAGATATGAATATACGGTATCAAATAGCCAATATACAAACAAGCAAAGTGGTCGTAAATGTAAAATAATTTAATGCCATAATCTACTTTTTTGCATTTTTACCACAATATTTTTTATTTTTATTAAAAAAATATATGTGATTGATATATATATTAATATTGCACTCAATTAGTGCTTAAAAATACATAATGGTGCATAAAATCTAGAGTTAGCTATTAGTTATATTAAATCTAGCTTAATCAATAAAAGTGTGTGTGTTTAGCGACTGAATTTAGGCTGAAATAGATGAGCTTTAGAGTTATAAATTGAGTGTTATAAATAAAGACATTGATTTTTAACAATGTAACTTTAATAGATATATTGAAACTTATAATTGGTCGGAACGGCAGGATTTGAACCTGCGACCCCTTGTCCCCCAGACAAGTACGCTACCAGGCTGCGCTACGCCCCGAACCGCATTGCAATTAGATTGCAACGAACCAGCATTATAAATGAAAAGCGCCAAGGCAGATTGCTCTTGGCGCATTTTACATACAATAATTTGGGTGTTTAATAGCGAACAGTTAAGCACGCAATAGCTGAATCACTTCACGTAGCTCGGTTTTAAAATGTACCAAATCAAACACATTACTTGTCGAAGCGATTAAATTATGTAATTGCTGACTACTTGAAGTTGGCATCATGACGGCTTCCGCAACTTGCTCAGCACCATCTAAACGATTACGTGCGCCACTAATAGTAAAGCCTTGCTCGTACAGTAGCTCGCGAATTTTGCGGATTAATAAAACCTCATGATGTTGATAATAACGACGATTGCCACGACGTTTTACTGGCTTAAGCTGGGTAAACTCTTGCTCCCAATAACGTAATACATGCGGTTTTACACCACACAACTCACTAACCTCGCCAATGGTAAAATAACGCTTGGCGGGGATGGGGGGCAATTGTGCTAGCTTGATGTGATCTTGCATAATTTAATTACTGCCTTATTGGGCGTAATGTTCTTCTACCTTGCTTTTTAGTTTTTGGCTGGCATGAAATGTAACCACGCGACGTGCAGTAATGGGGATTTCTTCGCCAGTTTTTGGGTTACGGCCTGGGCGCTCAGATTTTTTGCGTAGTTCAAAATTGCCAAAACCTGATAATTTCACGCTATCACCCGTTTCTAAGGCGGTACGCACTTCTTCAAAAAACGCTTCTACCATGTCTTTTGCCTCACGTTTATTTAAGCCTACTTGCTCAAATAGTAAATCGGCCAAATCAGCCTTTGTTAATGTCATACAAATCCCCTGAGCTCTAATTCTTATTTGAAAAACTTAATTGCGTAACGTTGCGCCGAATTGATTTTCTAGTAATTTTAGCAGTTCGGCCATTGCTGTTTCTGCTTCAATATCCAACAAAGTTTTGTGAGTATCTTGCATAAGTACAAGAAATGCAAGGCTTTTTTTATTTTCCGCAATACCTTTTCCCTGATAGATATCAAAGAGTTGTATTTGTTGCACTAGAGAAATCTTAGCAGAATTTACTGCATCAACAATAGTCTGAACGGGTAAATTAGCATCAACCACCACGGCAATATCGCGGCGCATGGGCAAAAATTTAGGCACTTCTTGATACTTTGCCAATTGCGTTTGTATAAGTGGCGCAAGCGCTAACTCAAACAACACTGTGTTTTTTGGAAGGCTATATTGCTGCTGCCATTTTGGGTGTAACTTACCCAGCCAGCCGATGGCTTTATTGTGTAAATAAACGCGCGCAGATTGCCCTGGGTGCAAAGCAGGATGCGCCTCTTGGCGATATTCTGCTTGGCCTTTGGTTAGCGCATCAACGTGCGCTTTTACATCATAAAAATCGACATCGCGTACTGCACTACCCCATTGCTCGGGCTGAAAACTGCCGTAGCATAAGCCAGACATTTGTGTTTCTTCTTGATAACTTTTGTTATCAGCAAAATAACTGGCACCAATTTCGAATAACATGGCGCGCTCTTGTTTGCGATTTAAATTGTAGGTAAGCGCGTCCAAAAGCCCGCCCCACAAGCCGCTTCGCATCACGCTCAGATTGCTGGCGATGGGGTTTTTAAGTTTAATTGGCTCGGCATTAGCCATCAAATCGCGCTCCCAGCTTTCATCCACAAAGCTGTATGTGACCACTTCTTGATAACCTTGAGCGCACAAAACACCTGCCATAGCAGCCTTATTCCATGCGGCTTCTGGCGCAGCTAGCATATGCAAATGGGCTTCTGGCGCAATGGCTTCAATTTTATCGTAACCATGCAAACGGGCTATTTCTTCGATTAAATCTTCCTCATGCGCGATGTCGAAGCGGTAGGTGGGCGCTTTTACCGCAAAAATATCACTGCTTTCAGTAAACTCAAAACCCAATTGCGTCAATAACTTGCCAACCTCTTTTTGAGCAATGGTAATGCCCAACACTGAAAGCAAGCGCGTATAACGCAAATTAACCGTATTTCTTTCAGGAAAAGCCGTGACAGCTTGCGTAATACTGCCCGCTTTACCACCGCAAATTTCTAAAATTAACGCAGTTGCACGCTCAAGCGCATTTAGTGTGTTGCCGAAATCTACACCGCGCTCGAATCTAAAAGATGAATCGGTACTTAAGCCCAAGCGACGAGCTTTGCCTGCGATTGCATCGGGCGTAAAAAAAGCACTTTCTAGGAAAATGTCTGTTGTAGCATCTGTGACCGAAGTCGGCTCGCCACCCATAATGCCCGCCAAGGCAATCGTGCCATTATTATCAGCAATCACCAAATCGGTGTCTTTTAATTTCACTTCAGTGTCATTCAACAATTTAAGCGATTCGCCTGCTTTAGCAAAACGCACTGTAATATGGTCGCCCAACTTAGCCAAATCAAAGGCGTGCATGGGTTGGCCAAGCTCTAAAAGCACGTAATTAGTAATATCGACAATCGCGCTAATGCTGCGAATGCCGCTACGCTCAAGGTTACGCACCATCCAATCTGGTGTTTTGGCTTGGGCATTCACACCCTCAATCGCGCGGCCATAATAGGCTGGGCACGCATCTGGCGCATTCACCAATACGGCAAAAGTACGTTGCGATTCTATTTTTGCAGTTGGGTTTTGAGGCAGTTGTAAAGTTGCACCAGTAATGGCCGCCACGTCACGCGCAATGCCCAAAATGCTTAAGCAATCAGCGCGATTTGGCGTGAGTTTTAGCGTGAGTAAATTGTCATTTAAACTTAAATAATCGCGAATATCCTTGCCAATTGGCGCGTCAAACGGCAGTTCTAGCAAGCCGTCTGCTTCTGCACTTAAACCCAATTCTTTGGCTGAACACAACATGCCAAATGAATCCAAACCGCGTACTTTAGCTTGCTTTATTTCCAAGCCTGGCAAGGCCGCACCTACTAGCGCGCAAGGCACTTTAATACCAACGCGCGCATTGCTTGCGCCGCACACAATTTGCAGCGTCTCTATGCCGATATTCACCTTGCACAACTGCAAACGGTCTGCGTCAGGGTGCTTTGCAGCTTCTACAATTTCACCAATCACCACGCTACTAAACACCGCGCCTGCTGGTTGCTCATCTTCCACCTCAAGCCCCGCCATTGTTAAGGCGTGGCTTAACTCGGCAGAAGTGAGTTTGGTATCAACAAAGGTGCGTAACCAGTTTTCTGAAAATTGCATAATTATTGAATCTTTATATTTTCCACCCCGTCATTCTCGCGAAAGCGGGAATCCAAATTGACTTTAAAATCTAAAATGGATCCCCGCTTTCGCGGGAATGACGGAGCGCGATTATTTGGGAATATTAAGTTTTTATTTGTTAAATTGCTGCAAAAATCTTAAATCATTATTAAAAAAGTGGCGTAAATCATTCACGCCGTAACGCAACATAGCTAGACGTTCTACACCCAAGCCAAAAGCAAAACCGCGATATTTTTCACTATCAATATTTACATGCTTAAACACTTCAGGATGCACCATGCCGCAGCCACCAATCTCCAGCCAGCCGCCGTTCCAGCTCATGTCCATCTCGGCAGATGGCTCGGTAAACGGGAAAAATGAAGGCCTAAACCTCACTGTTAAATCATCGCGCTCAAAAAACTTTTGCAAAAAGTCTTGAACGACTCCCTTAAGATTGGCAAAGCTGATATTTTCATCCACCCACAAACCTTCTACTTGGTGAAACATCGGCGAATGCGTGGCGTCAGAATCCACGCGGTAAACACGACCAGGCGCGATAATTTTGAGTGGCGGCGTTTGGTTATTTTTTAACGCATCTTCCATGTAATGAATTTGCACGGGCGATGTGTGGGTGCGTAACACGTTTGAATCATCAACATAAAAAGTATCATGCATAGCGCGCGCAGGATGATTTTCTGGGATATTTAGCGCGGTGAAATTATAAAAATCAGTTTCAATTTCTGGCCCAGTCGCCACATCAAAACCAATCGAGTGAAATAGCTGCTCAATGCGCTGCAAAGTAAGCGTAACAGGATGCAAACCACCTTGCGATTGCGCGCGGGCGGGTAACGTTACATCGATGGATTCCTGCGCCAATTGCAACGCTTGTGCCGCATTTAAAATCGCCTCACGACGCGTATTTAAAGCCGCTTCAATCGCCTGCTTCACCACGTTAATGGCAGCGCCAGCGGCTGGGCGTTCTTCGTTTGAAAGCCTCCCTAAGCCTTTTAACGCATCAGTCAGCGCACCAGTTTTGCCTAAGTATTTTGCCTTTGCGTTTTCTAAGCTTGGCATATCTAGACAAGCGTTAAAATTGGTAAGGGATTCGGTGATTAAATGTTCTAAATTAGCCATGCGCTATTTTAACCGAAAGCGGTGATATTGGGCAGTGCGTATAGGCCAAAAGAAGAATTTGCTTTAAGGCTGAATCTACAAACAAGCCTCTGCACCCCACCAGTGTAGGGGCGAGATTTATCGCTTC
The DNA here is from genome assembly GCA_031369365.1 of Methylotenera sp. Taxonomy (GTDB): domain Bacteria; phylum Pseudomonadota; class Gammaproteobacteria; order Burkholderiales; family Methylophilaceae; genus Methylotenera_A. The sequence goes on along the minus strand of JANMOP010000007.1, from coordinate 2,016 downwards.
CCTTATTGCACCTTGCAGGCTTGATCAATCATACCCCTACGTGCCGTTCGCTTAATAGCCTACTTAGCTCGAAGTAAGGTCTACAATATCTAAAATTCTTTTTCCATGAATAACGGCCAGTATTTCGATATGATTATCGTTGATTTGATAAATTAAGCGGTAACTATATACAAAACGCTCACGAATTAAATCATCATTTAACTCTGGAACGATACGCCCAACTTTAGGGAATGAGGGCAGAGATTCAGCGGTGCTAATGAATTTATCAACAACAGCTTTTGCATAAAACACGGAGTCGCGCTTTATATAGGCCACAATTGCGTCAATATCATCTAACGATTGCTTAGACCAAATTATGATTGCCATTGGCTAAAGTGAGCTATGGCTTGCTCGTGGCTAACATGCTCGCCTGCGGTAATTTCAGCTTGTCCATGACGAATTTTTTCTAAAACATAGAGGTGATACTGAATGTCTTCCAAAGTGCTTTCATCAGGCAATTTAGTTAACAATTCAGCAACTTGGTGCTTTTCGGTGAGACTGGCTTGCATGGCTTACTCCTAAATTAAAGTGCAAGTGAGATGTGTTTTGATTATAGCTTTTGTGTGCAATGCCCGCAAATGTTTGGTTGTGAAGAAAGATTTCACATGCGGTGCAATGCCTTTTCACGCTTCATCTTGCGCCTGTAGAGACTGTAGGGGCGAGATTTATCGCGTCTCTAATTTCACGCAGCGGGTTTGATAAATCAAACCCCTATGCGCTGCTCAATCTGGATGCGGTTGCCGTTATTGTAGGGTGGCGCAAATATAGTTTGCCCACCGTATGTTGATGTGATTGGTGTGCAAATAAAGTCATTTTGCACACCCTACTTGCTAATTATTGGTTGTGTGGCTTTCCATGATAAACCCCACCAAACCACTCAAACTGGCTTATTGTTTCTATTGCAATACCAAAAACTCACCTGCAAGAGGACTAAATTTTTCTACTTCTTTTGAAAACTCAAAGCAACAAAGACAAGCATTGCTATCATAAAAAACTTCATGGACGTACTTTTCTAGAGATTTACGGCAGACAATCTTTTCAAAATCATCTAATTCCTTCTGCTCCCGCTCTATGTTATGCCTACTTATCAACACAATTTGATGCTTAATTGGTGTTGATAGATTTTCAAATTCTGGTTTACACAAACTCGCTATTAATTGAACTACTTTTTCTAGTTCCACGCGAAAAAACTCACGACTATTATTGTGTCGATGTAAAGATAAACCCTGATGAATTTCTATTTCGATTCTTTTAGCATTTTCTACATAACAGTAGTATGCAACCTCAAATGGCTCTGGGACTCCTGTAGTATGAAGCTCTCTAGTACGCTAGTCTGGCGATTTCACCGAGTAACCAACTTTTAACAATCCAGCCATAGCGTTATTACGAAGTATATAAATAAACCCTTTTGCCATTTTTTTGTTCCTAGAGTAATTTAGGCATATCACGACTAATATACAAGTTACAACTACATCATAAAACAAAAAAGAGGCCGAAGCCTCTTTTTTAAACAACATTTAAATCAAACCAGCTTAAGCCGCTAAACCTGCTTTTGCAGTCTCTACCAATTTAGCAAATGCAGCTTTATCAAACACTGCCATATCGGATAATACTTTACGATCTAGTTCGATTGAGGCTTTTTTCAAGCCATTCATAAAGCGGCTGTATGTTAAGCCTAATTCACGTGCGCCTGCGTTAATACGGGCAATCCACAGTGTACGGAATTGGCGTTTTTTCTGACGGCGATCGCGGTATTGATACTGACCAGCTTTCATTACCGCTTGCTTGGCAACGCGGTAAACGTTTTTACGACGACCGCGATAACCTTTGGCGGCGTTTAATACTTTTTTGTGACGGGCTCTGGCCGTGACACCACGTTTTACTCTAGGCATGTCGGTCTCCTTATCTTGTTGGCATCATTGCGCGAACGCGTTTGACGTCAGTTGGTGAGATGATCGAAGTGCCGCGCAATTTACG
>JANMOP010000002.1:0-17417 GCA_031369365.1 Methylotenera sp. | reverse complement strand
CTGGTGAGATAGAGTTGGATGAATCTTACTTTGACAGCAAATGCAAAGGGCTGCGAGGTCGTGGCTCAACAGGAAAAAGCATTGTATTTGGTCTATTGGGGCGCGATGGGCGAGTTTATACTAAACTGGTTGAGGATGTTTCTGCACAAGCCTTGATGGCGCATATTGAGCAACACACACGCAAGGGCTCAGTGTATTTTACCAATGCTTTTTTTGGGTTATCAGTCTTTGCAAAGGTATGGCAAACATATTTTATACAATTGTCGTAGTGTTTCAAGGTTTCGTTTTTTCATGTAATTGAAAGAAGTTGAGTACAGGTATAATCACAGAAATACAACATCTTTAAGCTACTTTTAAAACTCTAATTTAGTTACGTTTCACCCTAATTACCTTATTTTTTCTATAAAAAATAGTGTTTTTGTGTGTATTATGATGATTGATAGATAATTAAATTGATAGTCATAAAATTAATTAGCCAATCCAATTGTTACGACCTAAGCAAAAATGTATCTATTATTAATCTTAGTTAAATCACAACAGTATTAGTTATAACCTAGTAAACAAAGCCTTTGTAAGAGGCTTTGTTATTTATTGAAACAAGTTTTAGAGTATTTGGGATAAAAGATGGCAATTCGTGTAGCAATTAATGGTTATGGGCGTATTGGGCGCAATGTGTTGTGCGCATTTTATGAGCAGCAACGTCAAGATATGGAAATAGTCGCTATAAACGGCTCGTCTAATTTGGAGTGTATGGCACATTTAACCAAACATGACACCATACACGGAAAATTTAAAGGCACTGTTGAAACGCTGGATGAAAACGGCAAGCATTACCTAGTGTTAAATGGTGACAAGATTCGAGTGACTACCGATCATAACCCCGCTAATTTGCCTTGGAAAGAGCTGAATATTGATGTTGTTTTAGAGTGCACAGGCGCATTTCGCACTAAAGAAAAATGTCAGCCGCATTTAGATGCGGGCGCAAAAAAAGTCATCATTTCATCCCCAGCTGATCATAACGAATGCGATGCGACCATTGTAATGGGTGTGAATGATCATATCCTTACCTCAGCCATGTCGGTGATCTCTAACGCTTCATGTACCACCAATGGCCTAGCGCCACTCGTCAAGCCCCTACATGATCATTTAGGCATACTTTCAGGCTTAATGACCACCATCCACTCCTACACCAACGATCAAATGCTGGTGGATGGCCATCATAAAGATTTGTATCGTGCACGCGCCGCCGCTTTAAATATGATCCCCACCAAAACGGGTGCTGCACAAGCGGTAGGCATTGTGATTCCAGAATTATATGGCAAGCTCTCAGGCTATGCTGTGCGCGTGCCAACCGCGAACGTATCCATGGTAGATCTCACTTTTATTGCCAGTCGTGAAACTACCAAAGAAGAGGTCAATCGCATCATCAAAGAAGCCTCCGAAGGCGCACTCAAAGGTTTTTTAGCCTATAACACCGAACCGCTGGTTTCGAGCGATTTTAATCACACGGAAGCCTCGTCAAACTTTGATGCTAAACACACTACGGTAATTGGTAATTTGGTAAAAGTCATGGCCTGGTATGACAACGAATGGGGCTTTAGCTGCCGCATGTTAGACGCCGCAGCTGCGCTTATGCATGCAAAATAGTCGCAAACGATGTTGAGACAGCTCACCAAAGTCATATGTCACTTACAGGGTTAGCCACAACTTAGGCGATGTTCTAAGCTGTTGCGATACCCTGATGGGTGTTTGTAACCAGACTTTACCCTATGCAAGCGGGCTTTAACCATTGCAAGTGCATTTGCACCGTTTGTGTGCATATCTATAAAACGTCCACCCATTAAAACTCACACTGATCAATAAACTATTGAAATAAAATCAATAGCTTATTTAATCTATTCAGTCTTGGCATAACCTTTGCTAAAGTCAAACTGTGTTTAGCATTAAAACCAAATGTGGGAATCTAAATGAGCAAAAAGACAAAGGCGTTAGCCTCTTGGGCTGCAGTGCGCGATAAATCTTTGAATCGACTTAAACTGACCGAGCTTAAATTTGAAGCCCCAAAAATCAGTTTATTGGCACTTAATTTATGCTTAGCTTTTGCTGGATTTTCAAATAACGTACAAGCTGAAGAGATTGCTACTGATGAATATACATTCATAAACTCGATTAAAGAGGGTAAAAATTTAAGCAGCTTTAGATTACGTTATGAAAATGTAGATCAAGATGACCTGGCGGTTGCGCCTGTTGCAAACCAAGAACTTAAAGATGGTGAAGGCCTAACCTTACGTAGCCTTGTAGGCTGGCAAACCGCGCCCTATAATAACTTTAGTTTTGCTGGGCAGTTAATTGGTGTCACTAAATTTATTGATCATTTTAACGACCGTAAAGACAACGTAACTCAAATTGATAAAGCAGGCTATGCCGTTATTGTTGACCCATACCATTTTGATGTGAATCAATTGTATGTAGATTGGACAGGCATTAAAAACACGCGCTTTCGTTTAGGCCGTCAACAAGTTAATTTAGATAACGTGCGCTTTATTGGTGATATTGCTTTTAGGCAAGTGATGCAAGTGTTTGATGGTGCATCTGTATTAAACAAATCTATTCCAGATACGGAAGTGTTTTTAGCACATCTTGAGCAAGTCACGCAAATTACCACCAACCAACGTGATGGTGATTTAGAAATTGCCAATGTCAAATATCGTATTTCACCTACTGAGTTTTTAGTAGGTTATGGTTATTTTTCTAATATGGACGATTTAGGTTTTGGCAACGCATGGTTTGGTGCAAATGCGCTTAATAACAACGGCAAGCCCAATCTAACTGCCGACCAATCCAATAAAATATTGGGCTTACGTCTAGATGGCGTGCACCCATTTAACCCCAATTTACGTGCGCTTTACACCGCTGAATATGCTAAACAAACCGATTATGCTGATGGTGATAAACGTATCGATGCACATTATTACAAAATAGGCGGCGGTGTGGGTATTGATGCGTTTAATGTCCGCATTGATCAAGAGTTGTTATCTAGTAACAATAGCCTATATGCCTTTCAGACGCCATTTGGTACCAACCACTTGTTTCAAGGCTGGGTAGATAAGTTTTTAGTTACTCCGCGCCAAGGTATTCAAGATACGTTTGTTACAGTTACGTATAAATATGCGGATATTCTATTTTTTGCTGATTACCATGTGTTTAAATCAGATGAAAACTTTAATACCGTGGGCAGTGGCACAGCTAAAAATGGTGACAAGTACGGCACTGAGTGGAATGTGGCGGCCACTTATAACTGGAACAAGAACATCATGACCAAATTTGAGTATGGTAAATTTAGCGAAGACGATAACTATGCGGCTGTGCCAAACACAGCAAATAACGTTGCTGGCAACAGAGGCCGTATTCGTGACACAGAAAAACTGTGGCTAACTGCAATGTACACATTTTAAAGCAACCACTAGTTCAAAAAAGTTTATTACGCACTCTTTTGGGTCGTCCAAACGGTGCGTTTGCACTTTTTGTGCGCTTATTTAATTCTATTGATTGAAAAAAATGGGTAAGCCAATGGTTTTAAACAAAAAATTATGTTGGCACACTAATTGCCAATACACAGCTAACTGTATTCATCAATTTAAGTCAATATTATGCAAAAAACTGAATCAAAGATACGCTTAGTAGTGGTGGGTAATGGCATGGCGGGCATGCGCGTAGTTGAAGAACTGCTAAAAATCGCCCCCGATATTTACGATATTACCGTATTTGGTGACGAGCCCTACCCTAACTACAACCGCATTATGCTCTCGCCCGTGCTGGCGAACGAGCAAACCATTAACGACATTATTTTAAACACGCGTGAATGGTATGCTGAAAATAACATCACGTTATACACCAGTGTGCGCATTAACAAAATTGACCGTAAAAATCGTGTAGTTTATGCTGAAGATGGCACTAGCGCAGAATATGACAGGCTGCTACTTGCCACTGGCTCTAAACCGTTTATGCTGCCCATAGAAGGTGCTAATTTAGAGGGCGTCATTGGTTATCGGGATATTAAAGATACCAATGACATGATAGATGCGGCAAAAGTGCATAAGCATGCAGTGGTGATTGGCGGTGGTTTGCTTGGGCTAGAAGCGGCCAATGGTTTAAAAATTCAAGGCATGGATGTAACGGTGATTCACCGTAACGAGTGGCTACTAGAAAGGCAACTCGACAAAACTGCTGGCAAAATGTTGCAAAAAAGCTTAGAAGCCAAAGGCTTAAATTTTCAGTTAAAACAAAACACCAAAGCGCTTACAGGCACAAATAACCACGTAGATACGATTCATTTTGCTGATGGTACAAGTTTACCCGCTGATTTAGTAGTAATGGCAGTTGGCATACGCCCAAATTTTAGTTTAGCAGAATCTGCTGGCATCTACTGCAATAAAGGTATTGTGGTGAACGATACCATGCAAACTTACGACCCGCGCGTGTATGCCGTTGGCGAATGTGTGGCGCACCGTGGTATTTCCTATGGTTTGGTTGCGCCATTATTTGAAATGGCCAAAGTCTGTGCAACGCATTTAGCTAACTTTGGTATTGGCTTGTATAAAGGCTCTGTTACATCAACCAAATTAAAAGTCACGGGCATCGATTTATTTAGTGCAGGCGATTTTAGAAGCGGTGCTGAGGCAGCGGACGATGAGCGCGAAGAAATTGTGTTGCATGACGCGGTTGGCGGTGTTTACAAAAAGCTCGTCATCAAAAATGATAAAATTATAGGCAGCGTGCTGTATGGCGATACCGCCGATGGAGCGTGGTATTTTCAAATGCTGCGCGATGGCAAAGCCATACACGAAATTCGCGATTCACTCATGTTTGGCCAAGATAGTTTGGGTAATACTGGCCACCAAGGCCAAGATAAAGCCGCGCAAATGACCAATGAAATGGAAGTATGCGGCTGTAATGGTGTGTGCAAAGGAGTTATCGTAAAGGCGATTCAAGACCAAGGCTTATTTACCATTGATGATGTTAAAAAACAAACCAAGGCGGGTTCAAGCTGTGGCAGCTGCATTGGCTTGGTTGAGCAAATTTTAGCCAGTACTTTAGGCGGCGGTTATGCGCCCCCTTCTACTAGTAAATCTATTTGCGGTTGCTCAGACAAAAATCACGAAGAAGTGCGCGAAGAAATTCGCCAACATAAATATCTGAATATTCCAGATGCCATGCGCGGTATGGCGTGGCGCACACCCAATGGCTGCGCCACTTGCAGGCCAGCACTCAATTATTATTTGCTATCCACTTGGCCACACGAGGCGGTCGATGATCCGCAATCGCGTTTCATTAATGAGCGCGTACACGCCAATATTCAAAAAGACGGTACTTATTCGGTCATTCCGCGTATGTATGGCGGCGTGACTACGCCTGACCAATTGCGCAAAATTGCCGATGTGGCGGATAAATATGCGGTGCCAATGGTAAAAGTCACAGGTGGGCAACGTATTGACTTGCTCGGCGTGAAAAAAGAAGATTTGGTCGGTATGTGGAAGGACTTAGATATGCCTTCTGGCTACGCGTACGCCAAAGGAATACGCACCGTGAAAACCTGCGTGGGTAGTGAATTTTGCCGCTTTGGCACGCAAAATTCTACCCAAATGGGCATTGATATTGAAAAAGCCTTTGACCACATGTGGGCGCCGCATAAAGTTAAATTCGCCGTGTCAGGCTGCCCTAGAAACTGCGCCGAATCTGGCATTAAAGATGTGGGCATTATTGGCGTAGATTCTGGCTGGGAGATTTATGTAGGTGGCAACGGTGGCATCAAAACCGAAGTAGCGCAGTTTTTATGCAAAGTAAAAACATCCGATGAAGTGCTGGAATATTCAGGTGCATTTATACAAATTTATCGTGAAGAAGCGCGCTATTTGGATAGAACGGTACACTGGATTCACCGCATGGGTTTGGAATATGTGAAGCAACGCGTGGTTGCAGACGCAGAAGGCCGCAAAGCCGCTTACGAGCGCTTGTTATATGCCCTACAAGGCGCTGTAGAGCCTTGGAGCGAGCGTGTGAAAAGTAGCGAATTACAAAAGGAATTTGAGACGATTGAGGTTTAGAAGACTATCCACCCCGTCATTCTGAGCGAAGCGAAGAATCCATAGTGAGCGAAGCGAAAAACCCATAGTGCCGTCACATAACGCTGGATTCGTCGCTTACGCTCAGAATGACAAACTAAAAAATAATTGAGTTAAGGAAATCAGCATGAAAAGCAGTTTTTGGCAAGCTGGGCACAAACCCACATTATTCTCGGCATTTTTATATTTTGATTTAAGTTTTATGGTGTGGGTACTGCTAGGCCCGCTTGCCGTGCAAATGGCGACTGACTTGCATCTTACGCCTGCACAAAAAGGTTTGATGGTGGCTACACCAGTATTAGCGGGTGCACTATTGCGTATTGTGATGGGTGTATTGGTTGATCAAATTAAACCAAAAATGGCGGGGCTAATTGGGCAAATCATTGTCATTGCAAGCTTGCTCACAGCTTGGTTGCATGGCATTGAAACCTTTCAGCAGGCCTTAATGCTAGGCATAGGCTTAGGCTTTGCAGGCGCAGCGTTTGCGGTTGCGCTACCTTTAGCAAGTCGCTGGTATCCGCCAGAACACCAAGGAACAGCACTTGGCATTGCTGGGGCGGGCAACTCAGGCACGGTATTCGCCGCCCTACTTGCACCTAGTTTAGCGGTGGCTTATGGCTGGAATAACGTTTTTGGCTTAGCACTAATTCCTTTAGGTGTCGCACTTACTGTGTATGTAATTTTTGCAAAAGATAGCCCAGACACGCCGCCTGCCAAGTCACTCAGCCAATATTTGGCCATCTTAAAAGACAAAGACGCATGGTGGTTTATGTTTTTTTACAGCGTAACCTTTGGCGGTTTTGTAGGTTTGGCATCTAGTTTAACGATTTATTTTAACGATTTATACGCACTTGGCGCGGTTAAAGCGGGTTACTGCACAGCTGCAGCCGTGTTCGCAGGTTCGCTCACACGCCCAGTCGGCGGGCTAATTGCAGACCGTGTTGGTGGCATACGCACCCTGCTCGTGATGTACACGATTGCTGCAATATTGTTATTTGTCATGAGCTTTGGCCAGCCTACTTATCAATTAGCCTTAGCCATTATCATCCCTGTAATGGCGGTATTAGGCATGGGTAACGGCGCTGTATTTCAGCTCGTTCCACAACGCTTTCGGAAAGAAATTGGCGTAATGACAGGCTTAGTAGGTATGGCAGGTGGCGTGGGTGGTTTTTACTTGGCAGCCAGCTTGGGGTACTTTAAGCAGGCCACAGGCAGCTACCAAGCTGGCCTGATAATTTTTGCTGGGCTTGCAGTATTAGCGACTATTGGCTTAAGTGGCGTAAAAACGCGCTGGAGAACCACTTGGGGCAGTGCCGCAGCAACGACGGCGAAGATTTAATAAACCCCTTATTAGCCACAGATGAACACAAATAAACACTGATAAAACAAATGATATTGAAAAGCTACTATGATATGACAATGATTTTCATGCCTTTAATCTGCTTTTATCAGCATGCATCTGTGTGCATCTGTGGATAAAATTAAATATGTCGCTTAAGTTCGAAATCGGTCAATCTAGTCTTACTGGACCGCGAGAGCGTAACGAGGATTATATAGGCGTAGTCACGCCTGAAAATGAGCAGCTTAGCGTTAAAGGCGCGCTAATTGCCGTGGCAGATGGCGTTAGCGGTAATGCGGGCGGTGGCGAAGCGAGTGAGATGACGGTGCGTACTGTCACTACCGATTATTACGCCACGCCAGACACTTGGGAGCCACACACCGCTTTAGATAAAGTGATGACTGCAGCAAACCGTTGGCTCATTTCGCAAGCCAATGCCAACCGTGATTTAGCCGGCATGGCAACGACCTTATCGCTCATTATTTTGCGCGGAAGGCGCTATTATTTAGCGCATGTAGGCGATACGCGCATTTATTTGCTGCGCGATGGCAGGCTGAAACAACTCACCACCGACCACGTATGGGATAGGCCTGACATGCGCCATGTGCTAAAGCGCGCCGTAGGTTTAGATGCACATTTAGCCGTTGATTTTGCCGAAGGTGCGCTACAAGTGGGGGATGTCTTTGCATTGATGAGCGATGGCGCGTGGGAATCTTTGGGCGAAAAAGCTATTCATGCAGGTTTAAGTAAATTTGACAATGTGCAAATGGTGGCCGACCATCTCACCAAAACTGCGATTAAGCAACAAAGTGCCGACAACTCCACCGCCGTCATCATTAAAATTAGTGAGCTAGGCGCAGATTCATTGAGCGAACGTATCGCAGGCGGCAAGCACTTAACGCTACCGCCAAAGCTAAGTGTTGGCGAGTTTATTGACGATTTTGAAGTGCTTGAAATTTTGCATGAATCACGCGCCAGTTTGCTATATAAAGTGCGTAAAACAGATACCAAACAATTGTTTGTACTTAAAACGCTACAAGCGCTTTTAGCAACAGATATGGAAAGCTGTAACGGTTTGCTAAACGAAGAATGGCTTGGCAAGCGCGTAGTATCGCAATATGTGCCACAAGTGCTGCCATTATCTTTAGAAAAGCGCAGCAAACTATATTTTGTGATGAGCTGGCATGAAGGTGCCACCTTGCAACAACGCATAGACAGCGGCCATTATTTTACCGCCGCAGGCACGGCAAAAATCGGTACTGATATGCTACGCGGTATCGGTGCACTGCACCGCTTAAACATTATTCACCGTGATATAAAACCAGCTAACATTCATCAAGCCAGCGATCAACGTTTACGCTTGTTAGACTTAGGGGTGGCGCTTAGTAGCAGTACCGAAGCTTCAGCTATGACACAAAACCCAGGTACGCCTAGTTACATGGCACCAGAGCTATTTGATGGTGCAACAGCCAACCCGCAAACCGATATTTATGCCGCTGGTGTGACGCTGTATCATCTGCTGACGCGCAAATATCCTTATGGGGAAATTGAGCCTTTTCAACATCCAAAATTTAATGATCCAACGCCACTTACTCGCTATCGGCCTGACATCCCCTATTGGCTTGAAAATATTGTGCTTAAAGCCGTAGCGCGTGATGCTGATAAGCGTTTTGAAACCGCAGAAGAAATGCTGCATGCAGTAGAGGTGGGCGAGTTAAAACCGTTGTTAGCACCAGCGCGCACGCCATTAATTGCACGCGCACGACTGGTTAAATGGCAATGGATAGCAATTTTTTCATTTATTATCAATATATTACTGGCATATTTGCTAGTAGTTTCTTAAGTTTGGCTTGTTTAATTTAATTCTAAAGGTTTACAGCATGAGTCGTTGGGTAAAGGTTGCACCGTTTGAAGATATTCCAAAGTTAGGCGCACGTGTGGTGCGTACCAAAAATAAAGACAATGCAGACATAGAAATTGGCGTTTTTCGCCTAGAAGATGACCGCATTTTTGCCATTAATAATATGTGTCCACACAAGGCTGGGCCATTGTCGCAAGGCATTGTCTATGGCGATAAAGTCGCTTGCCCATTGCATTCGTGGAAAATCAGCTTGGTAGATGGTAAAGCCGAAGAACCAGATGTGGGCGAAACGGCGTGTTTTAATACCAAAATTGAAGATGGCTTTGTTTACTTAGAGTTAAAGAGTTAAAAATCAAATCAGCCACAGATAAACACAAATGCACACAAATAAATTCAAAAACCTCTACTTAGCCAAAATTCACGGATTACTCATAAACAATGCTTTTCATGCTAATAATCTGTGTTTATCTGTGTTCATCTGTGGCTTATATTAAGCGATGACAAAACTAACCAAATCAACTTGTTGTTACTGCGGCGTGGGCTGTGGCGTGATAATTGAATCGCAAGACGATAAGATTATTCACGTAAGAGGCGACCCCGACCACCCTGCTAACTTTGGTCGATTATGCACTAAAGGTGCCACGCTGCATTTAAGCGCAAAAATGGATAATCGTGCGCTTTACCCTGAAATGCGTCTAACGCGAGAGGCAACACGCAAGCGGGTTTCGTGGGATACCTCATTAGATTATTTGACTGAAAAATTCGCACAAACCATTGAAAAACATGGACCTGATTCGGTCGCATTTTACATTTCTGGTCAGCTCATGACTGAAGATTATTACGTGTTTAACAAGCTCGCCAAAGGTTTAATTGGCACCAATAACGTGGATACTAACTCTCGCCTATGCATGAGCTCAGCCGTCACTGGCTACAAAGCTACACTAGGTGCAGACGCGCCACCTGCTTGCTACGAAGACATTGATTATGCGGATTGTTTATTGATTGCAGGCAGTAATACCGCCTTTGCTCATCCCATTATTTATCGCCGTATTGAAGATGCCAAAGCCAAAAATCCTAACTTAAAAATAATCGTGGTTGACCCACGCCGCACCGATACCGCGCAAGCGGCCGATTTGCATCTAGCTATTTTGCCAGGCACTGATGTGGCGCTGTTTAACGGTATGTTGCACGTGATGTTGTGGGAAGGCTTGCTAGATATGGCTTTCATCAACGTGCACACTAATGGTTTCGCCGAACTAAAAGAAACTTTGCGCGAATATACACCTAAAATGGTGGCGGATATCTGCGGTATTAAACAGGCCGATATTATTCAAGCGGCCAAATGGTTTGGCAAAGGGCCGAGCTTAAGCATGTATTGCATGGGCTTGAATCAGAGCATTCACGGCACTGAGAAAAACGCCGCGTTGATAAACTTACATTTAGCCACTGGGCAAATCGGCAAGCCAGGTGCTGGGCCGCTCTCGCTTACAGGGCAGCCCAATGCTATGGGTGGGCGCGAAGTAGGCGGCATGGCCAATTTACTTTCAGGCCATCGTGACCTTGTTAATGTAGAACACCGCGCAGAAATTGCCAAACTTTGGGGCGTGGATTCAGTGCCAGATAAAGCAGGAAAAACTGCCATTGAGATGTTTGATGCACTAAAAAGTGGTGAGATTAAAGCTATTTGGATAGCTTGCACCAACCCAGCACACTCAATGCCAGACTTGAATAACGTGCTTGCCGCGCTTGAAAATGCAGAATTAGTTGTCGTGCAAGACGCGTTTAACAACACCGACACTTCCCAATATGCTGATGTGTTGCTACCCGCCAGCACTTGGGGTGAAAAAGAAGGCACCGTGACTAATTCTGAACGCCGCATTACGCGAGTAAATTCAGCTATTCCACCGCCAGCCGAGGCGCGGCACGATTGGCAGATTATGGTTGATTTTGCACAGCGATTAGAAAAGCGAGTAAGTCCAGAAGCCCCTCTCTCTAACTCTCTCCCGCTTGCGGGAGAGAGGACTAAAAACCAGAGATTGTTTCTCTACACCAGCACCGAACAAATTTTTAACGAACACGCTGAAACTACGCGTGGCCGCGACTTGGATATTACTGGCTTAAGCTATGCGCTACTCAACGAAAAAGGCCCGCAACAATGGCCGTTTACCGAAAGCACCCTCGCCCGTCTGCGGGAGAGGGCGGGGGGAGAGGGGCAATCATTTTCACTCAATAATTCTCGACTTTACACAGATGGCATCTTTCAAAAACCTGATGGCCGCGCACAATTTGTCAACGCCGTTTACAAAGGCACGGCCGATAAAACCGATGCGCGCCACCCGCTGCATTTACTTACTGGTCGTTTGCGTGACCAATGGCATGGCATGAGCCGTACAGGCAATGTGGCACAGCTGTTTAATCATGCTGAAGAGCCTGTGATACAAATGAGCAGCGACGATATGATGCGTCGCAACTTAAAAAATGGCGATATTGTTAAAGTACAAAACAAGCGTGGCAGCCTTGTGCTGCCTGTGCAGATGAGTGATGAGGTGCAACCTGCACAAACCTTTATTGCGATGCACTGGGGTAGTCAGTTTATGCATGGCTTGGGTGTTAATGCGTTGATGCCGCCTAGCTTCGACAAGACTTCTAAACAGGCCGAGCTTAAACACACCGCCATTAAACTAGAAAAGCTAGAACTGCCGTGGCGCATGACGGTAATGCGCAATTGTCAAGATTTAACGTTACTAGAAAAAGTCCGAACCCTGCTAAAAGAGTTTAACTACGCTAGTTGTGGTTTATTTGGTCGAGAAAGCATGACAAATCAAGCTGGCATGTTGATTTTGCGGGCTGCGCATGAAACCGCACCAGAAGCCAGTTTGATAAAAAAAATCGACGCCATTTTAAACATGGCAGACGACTCGCCATGCCTCAATTACAACGACGCGAAACGTGGTATTTCAAAACGCATTTTGGTAGAAAGCAACTCTGTTTCTGGAAAACCAGAAGTCACAGGCGTGCGCTTAATGGGCGAAACACTAGCCGCAGATTGGTTAAAAGACGTAATGACCACCGGCCAATTTAGTGATGAAGCGCATTACAAAGCGTTTAGCCGATGGGCGTTAGCGCCAATATCTGCGCCACCTTCAGGCCAAAGAGGGCGTGGAAAAATTGTGTGTAGCTGTTTAGATGTATCGCAAAATGAAATTTTAGAAAATATTGAGTTGGGTGCCGATTTGATCACCTTGCAAAATAAGCTTAAATGTGGCACCGAGTGCGGCTCTTGTGTGCCTGAGTTAAAGCGATTAGTGTACTCACATCACCCAAAACACGCGCAGAAAGCGCAATAGTAAAAGCGCGCTATAAAATTAATCTGAAGTCACTGTTGCTTAATACTGATGCTTAATTTTTCGCTTTATTTTGAATAAAAAAATGACCCTTTCGGGTCATTTTTAAGAATTCTGGTTAGAATCCGTTAGTTTGAAACACAAAAAAGCAATTAAGCTTTTTGAATGTTAGAAGCTTGTTTGCCTTTAGGGCCTTCTGTCACGTCAAAACTAACGCGATCATTTTCTTTCAAACTTTTATAACCGCTATCTACGATAGCTGAGAAATGTGCGAATAAATCGTCACCGCCTGCGTCAGGAGTAATGAAACCAAAACCTTTAGAATCATTAAACCACTTTACAATACCTGTTGCCATAATATTACTTTCTTACTTTAAATTGGGAGGCACCCGAAATGTTTCTACTTTTAAAAAAAATGAGCCCAAAAGACCCAGTTGATTAAAAATCTAAACGCCTAAACGTCTTTTTACGGATAAATTTACTGGCTGTCAAGTATTATTAATAATTAATTGTAATAATCTTAGTATTGATTGCTTATACTGGCTCGCAAGGCTATACTGCGCCTGCGTTTGGTGGTGTCTTTATGCGTTGTTGTTTTTTTCTTACACTATTCCCTAATTAGCTTATTTTGGGTCTCAATTAATGATTGGAGTAGAGTGATGGCGAAAGAAGAGTTAATTGAAATGAGCGGTGTGGTAGATGAAATTCTACCTGATTCTCGTTACCGCGTTACGCTTGAAAACGGCCATAAACTTATCGCTTACACTGGCGGTAAAATGAAAAAAAATCATATTCGTATTTTAGCGGGCGATAAAGTAACTTTAGAATTATCACCATACGACATTAACAATGGTCGCATTACGTTCAGGCATATTGAATCTAAAACCCCCTATAGCCCACCTAAAAGACGTACCTATTAAGCCTTGCTGATTTAAGGCGTTGTTAGTAATTATCGTATTTATTTAACATTCATCAAGTAACAGTCCTTAAACACTTGTTTTGGCTGGCATCTCGTTAAGCTAAAGGTTGCTAGCGTTTACTTGCACAACTTTAATAAAACTTTCGCTATATTTTTTAGTCTATAAATATGGTTATACGTCGTATTTCAAGATTGTGTTTGTCACTTTAATATATTGGAAGGAAAAAATGATGATTAAAATATTCCACAAAAACATTTTAGCAACTTCAGTTTTAGTTGCTTTTACTTTGGGCGGTTGTGCTGGCATGACTGAAACCCAAAAAGGTACGGCGAAAGGCGCTGGTATTGGCGCTGTAGGTGGTGCAGTAGTTGGCGCGGTAGCGGGCGGCAAAAAAGGTGCCGTTATCGGTGCGGCGGTTGGCGGGGTGGCAGGTGGTGTTGTGGGCAATGTGTGGTCTAAACGCATGCAAGATCAGAAAAAACAAATGGAAGAAGCCACAGCAGGTACAGGCGTTGCAGTGACACAAACGCCTGACAATCGACTAAAACTGGATATACCAAGTGACATTTCGTTTGATGTTGGTCGTGCCGATATTAAATCAAACTTCAGATCAGTTTTAGATACTTTTGCTAGTGGATTAGTGAAAAATCCCGCGTCCACAATCACTATTATTGGACATACAGATAGCACAGGTAGCGATGCCATCAACAATCCGTTATCGATTAATCGTGCTGCAGCCGCACGTGATTATTTGACGACTAGAGGCGTTGCTGCTAGCCGTTTTACTATTGATGGGCGCGGTTCACGTGAACCCATAGCTGCTAATGATACTGCCGCAAATAAAGCTAAAAATCGTCGTGTTGAGATTTTTGTAGCAGAACCAGCGCCACCTCAATCTGTGCCAGCCTCATAATATATATACTGAACTGTTGCATTTAAAAGCCAGCTTTATAGCTGGCTTTTTTGCTGTTTATAATCCCAATTCCATTATAATTGTGCCCTTAGTTTGTGTGCTCAAAAAACCAAAATGAAAAATTTAGAAACAGATATATTGTTGGTAGGTGGCGGCATTATGAGCGCGACCTTGGGCGTATTATTGTATCAACTTGACCCTACACTCAGCGTTACCATGGTAGAACAGCTGCCAGAGGTGGCTTTAGAGAGCTCTGACGCGTTAAATAACGCAGGCACAGGTCACGCAGGATATTGCGAGCTAAATTACACGCCACAAGCGGCGGATGGCAGTATAGATATTAAGCGCGCTTTAGAAATTAATGCGGCATTTGAGGTTTCATTGCAATTTTGGTCGCACTTGGTTGAAAATCTCGCCCTACCTGCTCCACAAGCGTTTATCAACAAAACACCACATTTGAGCTTTGTATGGGGCAAGCAAAATGTCGCGTTTTTAAAACAGCGCTTCGACTTACTTTCAAAACATCATTTGTTTGCCGCCATGCAATATTCTGATGATTTCGCACAGTTAAAAGCGTGGATGCCGCTGATGATGAGCAATCGTAATGCTAATGAAAAGTTTGCTGCCAGCTACGTTGCACATGGCTCTGACATTGACTTTGGCGCGCTAACACGACACATGGTGGCTTACCTAACAACACAGGCTAATTTCAGCCTGCTTACCAACGCGCAAGTTAAAAATCTCGACAAAGTTAAAAACCGCGCCAAAGACAATAGCTGGCATGTGAAACTACTCGATTTAAACACTAAACAGGCTAAAACCATTCAGGCTAAATTTGTATTTTTAGGTGCTGGCGGCGGCGCATTGCCACTGCTACAAAAAGCCGACATCGACGAAAGCAAAGGCTACGGAGGCTTTCCAGTCAGCGGGCAATGGCTGATCTGTAATAATACTACTGTAATTAAACAACATTATGCCAAGGTGTATGGCAAAGCCGCCATCGGTGCGCCGCCCATGTCTGTACCACATTTGGATACGCGCATGATTAACGGCGAAGCTGCCCTACTGTTTGGGCCATTTGCGGGCTTTACCACCAAATTTTTAAAAGCGGGTTCTAAATTTGATTTAGCAAAATCAGTGAAAGCAAATAACCTGAAAGCCTTGCTGGGGGTGGGCAGACATAATTTAGACTTAACCAAATATTTAATGAAAGAAGCCACGCAAACGCACGAGCAACGCATGAATGCACTGCGCGAGTTTTTACCAAACGCTATCAATAGCGATTGGAAATTGGAAGATGCTGGCCAACGCGTACAAATCATTAAAAATTGTAACAAAAAATGGGGGAAACTGGAGTTTGGCACTGAAATTGTTGCCTCAAAAGATGGGTCTTTAGCCGCATTATTGGGCGCTTCACCTGGTGCATCGGTGAGCGTGCAAGCCATGATAGACGTACTTGAGCGCTGTTTTTCTGTACAATTAAATAGTGTAGATTGGCAAAAAAAAATGAAGCGGCTAGTGCCAAGTTATGGTGAATCGCTGATTGAAAACGCTGACTTGCTCAAACAAGTACGCCAACGCACTTTAACTACACTCAAGCTATTGTAGGAGGGAGTTGCAGCCCCGATAACTGTTCAGCACGTATATCCTATTCGCGGCTGCAAACCGCTCCTACATTATGCCAAGCTGCGTTGCCGTCTCGCTTCATACAAACATATCCCGCTAGCTACGCTCACGTTCAGGCTTTCTACACTGCCAAACATGGGGATTGTGACCAAGGCATCGCAAGTTTCGGCGGTTAGCCTGCGAATGCCGTCACCTTCTGCGCCTAACACTATGGCAATTGGGCCGTCTAGCTTGGTGTTGAGTAAGCTTGTCGGCGCGTCCATTCCCTTTGGGGCGTCTAAAGTCGTTCCAACCACAAATACGCCTGCTTCTTTAAGCTCACGTATGGTTCTGGCAAGGTTGGTCACTGCGATAAACGGCACAGTTTCGGCCGCGCCACAGGCAACTTTACGCACAGTGGCGTTTAAGCCTACGGCGCGATCTTTTGGGGCGATGACGGCATGTACGCCCATGGCATCGGCCACGCGCAGGCACGCACCCAGATTATGCGGGTCTTCTACGCCATCAAGAATCAAGAAAAATGGTGGTTCTTTTAAGTCAGATTCTAAAATATCGTGAATATCTTTGTATGGAATGGGCGTATCAATCACGCGCGCGATGACACCTTGGTGACGGCCGTTCATACCTGCGAGGCCGTCTAAACGCGCCCTATCCACCTGCATGGTGCGTACGCCAGCGGTTTCAGCCAAGTTGAGCAAGTCTTTCATACGCGCGTCAATGCGGTCGCGGTCGATTAAAATCTCTTCAATGCTGGTGGGATGTTGGCGCATGCGGCTAAGCACGGCGTGAAAGCCAAATAAAATTCTCGAATCTGCCATGCTTAACGTTTACCTTTGTTTTTTGTGTTTCTTTCACGCGATTTTGATGAAGAATTGATGCTAGATTTAGCGCCCGATTTTGCAGGCGCTTTGCCAAGTTTTTTCGCGCCCGTTCTATCTTTTTTAGCGCGATCTAAGGCGCGCGAGGTCAGCGGTTTAAAATCAGTCGAAACTTTATCTTTATTGATACCCAGTTTATTTTTATTAGCATCGCCAGCACCCGCATGGTTATTGGCTTGCAGGGCGCCAGATTTAAGTCCACCTGTTTTAGTGCTTAAATGTGATGAATGACTGACCAAGGTAAAATCAATCTTACTGGTTTCTAAATCCACGCGCGCCACTTTAATGGTGAGCCTATCGCCCAAACGGAATCTCACGCCTGTGCGCTCGCCCAGCATTTCGTGGCGCGCTTTGTCGTAGTTAAAATAATCGTTGCCCAGCTCGGTTACATGTACTAAACCCTCAACATACACG
>JANMOP010000104.1:0-2707 GCA_031369365.1 Methylotenera sp. | reverse complement strand
AGCCTATATAGCCCGCGTGTAGCGGCTCATGCCCTGAGCCGCCGCCAGAGATAATAGCGACTTTATTTTGCGCTTTAATCTGTATTTTCTTGGCGCGCGTTAAAAAATTGGGTTCTAGGTGTAAGCTAACTAAATCGCTATGCGCGGCGGCAAAGCCAGAAAGACTTTCGACTAATAAATTATCAACTTTATTGATAAATTTTTTCATGTTATTTTTTGTACACGCTTGCAGACGATTCAACTGGCTCAAACAGCTCTGGCATCGCCACACCATAACCTTGTGCATAATCCACATTAATCTCTTTAAGCGCTTGAATAATATCTTTATTTTCAGCAAATTCGGCAATGGTGTGCAAGCCCATGACATGCCCTACTTGGTTAATTGAATCGACCATGGCACGATCAATTTTATTGTTGACAATACCTTTAACAAACATGCCGTCAATTTTAATAAAATCGACTTCTAAATTTTTTAAGTAAGCAAAAGAGGATAAGCCGCTGCCAAAATCATCTAGCGAGAGGCGACAACCAATTTTGCGCAAAGCTTGCATGAATTGGCGCGCTTTATCGAGATTGGTAATCACTGCGGTTTCGGTAATTTCAAAACAAAGCCGTTTGGTATCAACTTTGTGTTGCTTGATTTGCGTAATGACATAATCTAAAAAATCATCTTGCGATAAACTTTGGCCAGATAAATTAATCGCGCATACCGTATTGAAATTGGGGCCTTTGCGCGCAATTGCCGCCAGCGCCTCAGCTACCACCCAGCGATCAATGAGCGGCATAAGACGATAACGCTCGGCAGCGGGTAAAAAGACGCCAGGCGGATACAGGGCGCCATCATCGCCCTGCATACGAATCAGCAGTTCGCAATGTTTTTCAGTATTTGTTTGTAGGCTTTTAAGTGGCTGCATATAGAGTACAAATTGATTTTGCAGAAGCGCCTTGTGAATGCGCGATACCCATTGCAGTTGGTTGTTATTATTTTGAAGTTGCATGTCATCTGGCCGATAAACATGAACGCGGTTGCCGCCATCGCCCTTGGCCGCATAGCAAGCAGAATCTACCCTGCTGATTAAATCGCTTAAAGTATAGTTGTGCTTGGGTGGAATTTCGATTAAGCCAATACTTGCGCCCACCTTAAACACCTTGCTGTCATAGGTAAAGCGATAATCTTGCACTATTTGTAGCAGACCGTTGACGATTTCCTGTGCTTTATCTAAGCTACAACCCATCAGCAATAGCGCAAATTCATCACCACCTAAGCGCGCAAGCGTATCAGAGCTACGCAGTTTAGCTTTTAAATGAGTAGCCAAATCCTTAAGTAATACGTCGCCCGCCATGTGGCCGCAAGTATCGTTCACTGTTTTAAATTGATCTAAATCAAGATAAGCCAAGCAATGCACGTAGTCGCCTGAGGCTGCTTCATTAATGGCGGCTTGCGCTTTGCGGTCAAACTCATAACGGTTAATTAGGCCAGTCAGTTCATCGTGGCGCGCTTGATAATTAAGTTGGCTCGACAGCGCGCGCAGCGTAGTAACGTCGTGCAATACAGTTACCGTGCCAAACAGCATGCCGCTAGAATCATATAAGGATGATGCTGATTTGCTGATGACAAACTCTTGTCCATCGCTGCGCGTAAGTATCGCCTCAATTAAGCTGCTGGATGAATCTGTCAGCCAAGTACTATTGACCACAGTAGTTTTATCTTCTGCCATCAAATGAAACAAAGACTGCAAGGATTTTCCGCTGGCGTAAGTTGAGTCAACACCCGTTAGGCGTTCTGCGGCAATATTCATGTATAGGACTAAACCGTTGTTATTGCTGGTAATCACCGCATCGGCAATACTGGTCAACGTAACTTGCGCGCGTTCTTTTTCAAACTGCAATGCCTGCTGCATTACATCAAGTCGTTTTAGCATGCCATTAATACCATGTGCTAAGCTAGACATTTCATCATTGCCACTAAAGGCTTTTACGCGGTTAGAGGTGTCAGCAGATTGACCAATACGTTTTACGCTATCATTTAAATTAGCCAGTCGCGTTATCACCAGTTTATTAAGTAACCAGCTGAAAGCCGCTAGCAATAAGGCTGCCAATACAGCAGCCCAATATAAAAACTTAAGGCTAGATTTGCCTTGTTCAAAAATTTTGCGATCACTCACTGTGCTTAATAGCAATTGAACATCGCCACCAATAGCATCGATTAAGGCAAAGCCCGCAACTTGGCGGTCATCTAAGGGAATCACTGCTATTCGCTCTTTGGCTAAACTACTTGAAATGCTGGCGATTTCATCTTTACGCAGACTCATAACCGAGAGCTTTGTACCTAAAATGTTTTCAATATGTTGGATTAGTGTTTGATCTAGCAACCGCACCATAACCAACGTGCCGCGACGTGGGCCTTTTTCATTACTGTCTAGTATATCAAATGCAGAAACGATGCAGATGCCATCAGGCGTCCAAAACAAGCCAGACTGATTAGATTTAGCAGGGTCAATGAGTACGCCGCCTTTTGTTACTGCTTGCACAAGTATATCTGGAATATGCCAAGATTTTTCATTGATATAGTCAAGGCCTTTTTGAAAGATGACTTTTCCATCAGCGTTGACGATAAAAATAGCATTTACTTTAACGTTAGAAAAAGTCGCATCACTAAAGCTAGACTTGATAAACGCGGGATTTCGGTTGTGCGTGTATTCATAGA
>JANMOP010000099.1:0-21202 GCA_031369365.1 Methylotenera sp. | reverse complement strand
ATAAGACTTTTAAATATGAGTTGTCAGCCTGGCCAGTTTTTGATCAATATCGTAAAGACACAGAGTTTATTAACTTGCTTTGATAATAAAAAAGCCAGCTTCTCGTTGGCTTTTTAGTTTGATTGATAGTTACTTAAACCTTCTGATAAACCTCGCTACCTAACTTTACAAAGTTAACGCAAAAATATATTACAACTATTGTTATAACATTTTACGGAGTTAGTATCATGAGTATCCTAAAAATCATTCAAACTGGTAATTCACTAGGAGTTATTTTACCTGAAGAATTTTTAGCTAAAATGAAGCTAGAAAAAGGTGATGAATTGTTTGTGACGGAAAATCCATTAGGTATTAGTTTGAGTAAAAATAACCCAGACCTTAATAAACAGCTGGAGCATGGGCGTGAGTTGATGCGCGAGTATCCAGATACATTTAAACGATTGGCTGAGTAAGGGGTTTGGATTTAAATTAAAAAGCCAGCGAAAGCTGGCTTTTTAAGTGTTTGTCATTGCGGGCCTAAGGTTTTATTTTAGGCGCGGCAATCCAAGATTGCTTATAGATTGCCGCGCTTCGCTCGCAATGACGGTGGGGATTTAAACTTTCTGATAAACCTCACTACCTTTTTTTACAAACTCAATAGCCTTTTCTTGCATGCCTTTTTGTAGGGCTTCTTCACCGCTTACGCCTAATTTATCGGCGTAATCACGCACATCTTGGCTGATTTTCATGCTGCAAAAATGTGGGCCGCACATGCTGCAAAAGTGGGCTTGTTTTGCGCCTTCTTGTGGCAATGTTTCATCGTGGAATTCTTTGGCTTTCTCTGGATCTAAGCCTAAATTAAATTGGTCATCCCAGCGGAATTCAAAACGCGCTTTGCTTAGTGCATTGTCGCGAATTTGCGCGCCAGGGTGGCCTTTGGCTAAATCTGCGGCGTGGGCGGCGATTTTGTAGGTGATAATGCCGACGCGCACGTCTTCTTTATCGGGCAAGCCTAAATGCTCTTTTGGCGTAACGTAGCACAGCATGGCGCAGCCGTACCAGCCAATCATCGCTGCGCCTATGCCCGATGTAATATGGTCATAACCTGGGGCGATGTCGGTGGTGAGTGGGCCTAAAGTATAGAATGGCGCTTCGCCGCAATGCTCTAACTGCAGCTCCATGTTTTCTTTAATCAGGTGCATCGGCACATGGCCTGGACCTTCAATCATACATTGCACGTCATGTTTCCAGGCGATTTGTGTTAACTCGCCTAATGTGCGTAGCTCAGCAAATTGCGCTTCGTCGTTGGCATCGTAAATCGAGCCTGGGCGTAAGCCATCGCCTAAACTAAAGCTCACGTCGTAAGCTTTCATAATGTCGCAAATGTCTTCAAAATGCTCGTATAGGAAAGATTCTTTATGATGCGCCAAGCACCATTTCGCCATAATACTGCCACCGCGCGACACGATACCTGTCATACGTTTTGCTGTCATGGGAATGTACGCCAAGCGCACACCCGCATGGATGGTAAAGTAATCCACACCTTGTTCAGCTTGCTCAATTAATGTATCGCGGAAAATTTCCCAAGTTAAATCTTCGGCCTTGCCGTTTACTTTTTCTAAGGCTTGGTAGATAGGCACAGTGCCAATTGGCACTGGCGAGTTACGAATAATCCACTCGCGCGTTTCGTGGATATTTTTGCCTGTGGATAAATCCATGACCGTATCGCCGCCCCAGCGTGTGCCCCACACCATTTTTTCGACTTCTTCGCTGATTGAAGAACCCAGTGCTGAGTTACCAATATTGGCGTTAATTTTTACTAAGAAATTGCGGCCAATAATCATCGGCTCGATTTCTGGGTGATTAATATTGAGCGGGATAATTGCGCGACCTAGAGCCACTTCACTACGCACAAATTCTGGCGTGATGACTTTAGGAATACTCGCGCCAAAATTTTGGCCTTCATGTTGTTTTTGCAGCATCTCGCTCATGCCCTCGCGGCGCTGATTCTCTCGAATCGCAATGTATTCCATCTCTGGCGTGATAATGCCTTTGCGCGCGTAATGCATCTGGCTAACATTTGCGCCCGCTTTGGCACGCAACGGTTTACGGTGCAAGTTAAAGCGCATTTCTGCTAACTCAGGGTCAACTAAGCGTTGATGACCGAATTCTGAGCTTGGGCCATCTAATTGTTCAACATCGCCACGCTCCATAATCCATGCGGCTCGCAGGGCAGGCAAACCATTGCGAATATCCACATTTACATTTGGGTCGGTATATACACCGCTGGTGTCGTACACCATCACAGGTGGGTTTTTCTCAGCACCAAATTGGGATGGCGTATCGCTTAATGAAATTTCACGAAAAGGCACCTGAATATCGGCGCGCGAGCCTTGAATATACACTTTGCGCGAGTTGGCAAATGGTACTTTGGTAGCGGGATCAATTTCGGCAGTGTCGCCTACAAATTTGGGGAGGTTTTTGTTTAGATTTTTATCTAGTGCGTTCATGTGCGTTCCTATAAGAAATAGCATCGGAAGCGATAACTAACGCTTTACTATGCATGTTTGTAGGAAAGCAATCTAGCTGCTTTCCTACGGCGGCATTACCCGCATCAGGTTCAAAGGGTGATTCTCACTATTTTATTAACACAAAAACTTTATAAAATAGACCCCTAGCAATGCATAGAATTTACGCGAAAACAGGCCAAAAGGCAAGTAAGCATTTTGTATATTAAGCAAATCCATATGTTAAAAATTTAGGTAATTTTTATAAAAAATGTTATAAATACGTTAAATAACATTAAATAATACATAAATCTAACTTAGGCCTATTCTATGGTACTCATTGCAATTTATTATGTGCTGGCTATTGCGGTACTTACGCTACATTTTACAGGCCATTTAGAACGCTGGAATATGGAATGGATGGTTTTTGTATTTGCCCTTACCGTATTTCCTGCTGTGCTTTATTTGTAATAATTAGGTTCTACTTAAAATCGGCGCGCTAAGCGCCATTTTTTATCGCTTTTTTGCATGGCCGCAGACCAATAAAATAGCGCCTCCTGTGGCATTAAAATAATCAATAAAAAGTATGACGAAAAAACACTTGACACTCTTTACTTAACACTGTTAAATTAACATCGTTATATTAACAATGTTAAGTAAGATATTTCAATCAAATGCCACCAAAACCGAAAACAGAGTTAGAGCGTCAGTATCTACGCACGCTAATAATCGATGCGGCGCGCGAGTTATTTGTTTCAAGTGGTGTAAACGCAGTGACGATGCGCGAGATTGCCAAGCGCATTGGCTATTCTGCCACTAGCATTTATCTGCATTTTGCCGATAAAGAAACATTGCTACGTGCAATTTGTGATACTGATTTTTTATCTTTGGCTACTAGCTTAAAAAATGTGGTGTTAATCGCTCACCCAGTTGATCGTTTACACGCCTTAGGCCGTGGTTACGCAGCGTTTGCGCTAACTCACCCCAATCATTATCGTTTAATGTTTATGACGGAGCGCGCGCCTTGCGATCCTGAACAATCCAGTTTGCAACGAAATAGCGCCGAGCAAGATGCTTATTATCAATTAAAAACAGTGGTGAACGATGTACATCAAGCTGGTTATTTTAGAGCCGATTTAAAAGATGCAGATTTAATTGCACAAACAATATGGGCTGGTACGCATGGGGTGTGTGCATTGCAAATTAGTATGGCAGAAGATAAATGGGTAAACTGGTGCAACATTTCGGCGCGCTTACAACTTATGCAACAAGTCATGATGCGCGGACTAATGAAAGAATCAACATGAAAAAAATAATCTATTGTTTAACATTGTTTAGCCTATTGGCGGCTTGTCAAAAACCCGTAGAACCAGAACCGCCAGCGCGTCCAGCTTTGGTGACTATTGTAGGCAAAACTGCTACAAGTGACGCTATGATATTAGTGGGCGAGGTAAAGTCACGCTTTGAATCTAACCAAAGTTTTAGAATTAACGGCAAAATTATTGAGCGAAAAGTGGATGTAGGCAGCACCATTAAAAAAGGTCAAGTCATTGCACGTTTAGATGCCGCAGATGCTAATTTGAGTGCTGTCGCAGCCTCTGCGGATGTGCGCGCTGCGGAGGCGAACCATGCGCTGGCAAGGGCAGAGGTAGAGCGCCAACGCACATTATTTAACAAAAAATTTATTTCACAATCGGCACTCGATATACGTGAAGCCGAGCTAAAGACCTCGGCTGCGCGCGTCAGCCAAGTGAAGGCACAAGCGGCGGTATCGGGCAATCAATCGCGCTATACCTCGCTGGTGGCTGATAGAGATGGTGTGGTGACACAAATTCGCGCCGAGCCAGGACAGGTGGTAGAGGCAGGTGAAATGGTGGTGCAGATAGTCGATACCAAGCAAATTGAAGTGTTAGTGGCGGTTCCAGAATCGCGCATGGCAAATTTAAAAGTAGGCGATGACGTCTCGGTAAAGTTGTGGGCTAGCCAAGTTACAGACAGCGCAAAAACCTACACAGCACGCGTGCGTGAAATAGCGCCAGCAGCCAATTCAGCCACGCGAGCGTTTGATGTGCGCGTGGCGCTTAGCGATGCGGATGAAACCGTAAAACTCGGCATGACTGCAGGTGTGCGCTTTGCGCAAAATGGTGCAGATGAAATCATTATTCCCACCAGCGCGCTAACGCAAGTTGATGGTCAAAATGCGGTATGGATCATTGATAAAGTGGGTATTGCCAACCCACGCCAAGTGGTTGCAGGCCAATTTACTGAAAATGGCGTCATCATCACAAATGGTCTACAAGCAGGGGAAATGATTGCAATTGCGGGCGTACACACATTGATAAAAGGCCAAAAAGTTGTACCAAAACTTGAGGCTAGACTATGAATGATAGCCAGCCCATGAGCGATAGCCAACCCAGGAGCGATATCCAGCCTAGCCCAACGCGTTTTAATCTTTCAGAATGGGCGCTAAAGCATCAAACCCTAGTGCTGTATTTAATGCTGATGCTAACCGCAGCTGGCGGGCTTGCTTATAGCAAGCTAGGTCAATCAGAAGACCCGCCGTTTACTTTTAAAGTCATGCTGGTACGCACCAGCTGGCCAGGTGCAAGTGCAGTTGAAGTAGAGCAGCAAATCACCGATAAGTTAGAGAAAAAATTGCAAGAAGTGCCGCATCTAGGGCACACCAATAGCTATTCGCGGACAGGTGAGTCAATGATTTTTATCGTGATTAAAGACGATACTTTTTCAAAAGACATTCCACAAATTTGGTATCAGGTGCGCAAAAAAATTGGCGACATTCGCCATACTTTGCCTAGCAATATTGAAAGCCTGACTTTTAATGATGAATTTAGTGACGTGTATGGCAGTATGTACGCGCTTACTGGCGATGGCTTTGACAATTTTGCATTAAAAAAACAAGCCGAAATTATTCGCGCCGAACTACTAAGTACGAGCGACGTAGCCAAGATAGATTTTTTTGGCGAGCGCAAACAACGTATTTTTATTGAAATTTCTAATGCCAAGCTTTCTACTTTGGGAGTCAGTACGGCGACGCTGATTAATATTCTACAAACGCAAAACGCGGTGGTAAAAGGCGGTACTTTCGATTCGTCCAAAGAGCGCATTCGCGTTGAGGTCTCAGGTAGGTACAACACGCTACAAGATTTGCGTGAAATTAGATTCCGCGCAAATAATCAAGACTTTAGGCTGAGCGATGTGGCGCGTGTTTATCGCGCTTATGAAGACCCGCCGCGCGATACCGTGCGCTACAACAGCAACGATACTTTGCTACTGGGTGTGAGTATGCGCGAAGGCGGCGATGTGATTGCGTTGGGACACGCGTTGGATAAAAAAATCGCCAGAATTCAACAAAGTTTACCAGTGGGATTAAGCTTTAACACGGTGACGTCGCAACCAAAAATTGTAGCAAACTCAGTCAATGATTTTGTGAAGTCACTGGCAGAAGCTTTGGTAATTGTGCTTAGCGTAAGTCTGCTCTCGCTAGGTTGGCGCACAGGTATTGTGGTGGCGATTACCATCCCCATTGTGTTAGCAGCTACATTTTTGGGGATGAGTTGGCTGGATATTGGCTTACATAAAATATCGCTAGGCGCGCTAATACTGGCGCTTGGGCTTTTGGTGGATGACGCGATTATTGCGGTGGAGATGATGTCATCCAAAATGGAACAAGGCTGGGATAGAGTGAAAGCGGCTTCGTTCGCCTATAGCTCCACCGCTATGCCAATGCTGACAGGTACGCTGGTCACGGTAGCGGGCTTTTTGCCGATTGCCACAGCGGCCTCATCTACAGGCGAATATACGCGTTCCATTTTTCAAGTTTCGGCAATTGCTTTGATTATTTCATGGTTTGCGGCGGTAATTTTTGTGCCTTACTTGGGTTACCATTTGCTGCCCGATTACACCCACGCGCCCAAGCCATCCAAAATCAAGTTATGGCTGAAAGCCATGCTGGGCTTAACTAATGGCGATGTGGATAAACAAGGCAACATTCATCATCACGACATTTACAACACTAAATTTTACAACGCATTTCGCAAGCTAGTCACGGCTTGTGTGCGCTATCGCAAAACCGTAATCGTCATCACTTTGCTGATGTTTGTGCTATCGATTATGGGTTTTGGCAAAGTACAACAGCAATTTTTTCCAGATTCGACTAGGCTTGAGTTGATGGTAGATTTACGCCTAACCGAAGGTGCTTCGTACCACGCCACCAATGACGAAGTAAAAAAGCTTGAAGCTTGGCTAAATAACTGGAATAAGCAACATGCTGGCATTGATAATTTTGTGGCTTATATTGGCAATGGCAGCCCGCGATATTACCTGCCTTTGGACATTCAACTCGCGCATCGCGGGTTTGCGCAATTTGTAATTTTGAGTAAAGATTTAAAGGCGCGCGAGGCCTTACGCAGTGACCTGCTTAGCTTATTTGAGAATGATTTTCCTAGCTTACGCGCTTCAGTATTGCGCTTAGAAAATGGCCCGCCAGTGGGCTTCCCTGTGCAATTTCGGGTGGATGGCAACGATATTCCAAAAATTCGCGAAATTGCGCAAAAAATTGCCAGCATCATGCGCAGCAACCCTAATTTAGCCAACGTGCAATTAAGCTGGGAAGAACCGAGCAAAGTCATGAAAGTGAGCATCGATCAATCCAAAGCGCGCCTGCTGGGCGTAAGTTCTGTGGATATCGCCAACATACTGAACGGCGCGATGAGCGAGCTTTATATTAGCGAATTTAGAGAAGGCAACGAGCGTATCGATTTGGTTGCGCGCGGCGCAGAAGTTGAGCGCACTAAGTTATCGCGCCTGCCAAATTTGATGATTAACACGCAAAATGGCACTGCAAATAATGCTAGTGTTCCGCTTTCGCAATTAGCGACTATCACATCAGAATTTGAAGAAGGCGTGATTTGGCGGCGCAATCGTGTGCCTTCGCTTACGGTGCGTGCACACTTGCGCGGCAACATGCAAGCGCCAGTGGTTTCGGCACAAATTGAAGCAAAACTGGCTGAAATTAAAGCCAATTTACCGCTCGGCATTAGCATCGAAACAGGCGGTGCGGTAGAGGAGTCGGCCAAGGGTGGCGCATCGGTTGCCAAAGGTGCGCCCCTGTTTTTGGTGGTAGTACTCACTTTGCTGATGCTACAACTGCAAAGCTTTTCGCGTGTGTTTTTGGTGTTGCTCACTGCACCTTTGGGTTTAATCGGGGTCACAATTGCGTTATTGGTGTTTGATAAGCCGTTTGGCTTTGTAGCGATGCTGGGTACGATTGCTTTATCGGGCATGATTATGCGCAACTCGGTGATTTTGGTCGATCAAATTGATCAAGATAAAGCTTCTGGCCTAGCGCCTTGGCAGGCAATTGTCGAATCAACGATTCGTCGTTTTAGGCCGATAGTGCTCACCGCTGCTGCCGCTATTTTGGCGATGATACCTTTGACTAGAAGCGTATTTTTTGGGCCAATGGCCGTTGCGATTATGGGTGGCTTAGCGGTGGCGACTTTGCTCACGGTGCTATTTTTACCTGCTTTATACGCGGCTTGGTTCAAAGTAAAAGTACCACAAACGGCTTAATGGATGCGACATAAAATGCGACCCAAAATACGA
The DNA here is from genome assembly GCA_031369365.1 of Methylotenera sp. Classification (GTDB taxonomy): domain Bacteria; phylum Pseudomonadota; class Gammaproteobacteria; order Burkholderiales; family Methylophilaceae; genus Methylotenera_A. The sequence continues at coordinate 13,091 of JANMOP010000099.1, read as the reverse complement.
GATAGTTACTTGAGTTATAATGAGATTAAATAATTGAGAGTTTTAACATGCTAGAAACAGCACACAATAACTTGCCGCGCGAAACCGCGCGCTTCAACATGCCGCGCGAAACCGCGCGTTTTAATATGATTGAACAGCAAATCCGCACTTGGGAAGTGCTAGACCCCGCCGTGTTGCAGCTGTTAAACGATGTACCACGCGAAAATTTTGTGCCAGAAGAGTATCTTGGGCTAGCTTTTGCGGATATTGAAATTCCCATTGGTTCCAACGTAAATGCAGGTCAAACCATGCTCAGCCCCAAGCTGGAAGGCCGCATTTTGCAAGCGCTAAAAGTGCAAAAAACCCATAGCGTGCTACACATTGGTACAGGCAGCGGCTATTTTACGGCGCTGCTGGCAAGCCTTGCTAAGCATGTGATTTCGGTAGAAATTGAAGCAGACTTAAGCGCGCAAGCGGCTAAAAACTTAGCCAAAAATAATATTCAAAACGTCACATTAGAAGTTGCAGATGCGATGTTTGGCCGCCCCAGCGATCATTTAGCTAATATGCAATTTTACGATGTCATTGTTTATACAGGCTCGTCACCGCTAGAGCCAGCAGGCGTGCGCCAGAAACTTAATATTGGCGGTGTATTGTTTATGGTGTTGGGTCAAGCGCCAGCCATGCAGGCCACCTTGATTCAGCGCGTTTCTAAAACTGGTTTTAAACAAGATGTGCTGTTTGAAACTTGTATTCCTGAGCTCATGTATGCGCCGCAAGCGCAGCAGTTTGAGTTTTAACCATGACAAAAAAAATACACATCAAAACGTTTATTTTTTCGTTACTTTTTTTGCCAGCGGCATTAATGGCTGCAGAAGATCCATCATCTCAAGCAAAATCGCAATCGCTGTTAGATATTTACCACCAAGCTTTAGCGCATGATCCGGTGTTGGCATCGGCGCTAAGTGCCAATAAAGCTGCGCAAGAAATTATCGAGCAAGGCAAAGCGCTGTATCGGCCTGCCGTCAATTTTAATGCTGATGCCAGCACCTCTTCTACACATATTCGCTATTTAGAATCAAATATCCCGCCTGGTAACTCAAAATTTGAGAATTTCAGGGTGGGTATTGAGGCGCGTCAGCCCATATATCGCAAACAAAATTTGGTGCAAATTGAGCAATCTAAAACGCAAGTGAGCCAAGCCGATAAACAATATCATTTAAGCCAACAAGCCTTGATTTTGCGCACCACCCAAGCTTATTTTGAGGTGCTGATTGCACAAGATAAAATTGATTTAATTGGCGCACAAAAAACCGCTATTTTAAGTCAGCTCGACCAAGCCAAAGCCACATTTGAAGTGGGCACGGCGACCATTACCGACGTGAACGAAGCACAAGCACGTTACGATTTAATTGTGGCGCAAGAAATTGCGGCGGTCAATGAGTTTGAAATAGCAAAGCGCTCGGTAGAAGCTATCACAGGCGCAATTCCCAATAAATTGGCGACAGTAAAGCCAGATATTCAAGTGACATCACTCGCCCAAAACATGCAAGATTGGCAACAAGTGGGTAGCCAAAATAATTTAAACATTCAAATTCAGCAAGATGCCCTTAAGTTTGCAGAGCAAGAAGTAGAGTTTGCCAATGCGGGACATTTGCCCATATTAGATGCGGTAGCGAGCTACACTAATAGTTATGCAAACGGCAGTCCATCGGTATTTAGTGCGGGCAACGAGTTAAAAAATGCCACCATCGGCCTGCAATTACAAATTCCGCTTTACGCTGGCGGTGCAATTAGTTCGCGCGCACGGCAGGCAGTATTAAACAAGCAAAAGGCGCAAGATGACGTACAAATTGCCCGTCGCCAAACCGATTTAGAAACGCAGCGCGCCTTTTTCAATTTAAGTAGCTCTATCGCGCAGGTAAAAGCGCTGGATCAAGCGTTAATTTCTAGTCAAAGTCAGCTCGATTCGACCCAATTGGGCTACGAGGTGGGCGTGCGTACCAGTGTAGATGTGCTGAACGCACAACAACAGCTTTTTTCTGCCAAGCGCGATTTATTGCAAGCGCGCTACAACTATTTAGTTAATATCATCCGCCTGAAAGCCGCCTCTGGCTTGGTGGCCGAGGCAGATTTACAAGATCTTAATCAGCAATTGGTTTTGGGTACTAATTAAGCATAACTACTTTGGCCATCAACACAGCAACCAGTGTACTTATGCTTATTGAATTGGAGCTTGCAAGGGCAACGCTTATCACTCGGCGTTTAAGGCAGTTTCTAAATTAATTAAGTAGCACAAGCTAGAGTAAATTCAGCCAGAGTAATCTAGTGCAAATACCGTGCAATTAACTTCATCATGCGCACGGTCGCGCCTGTCGAAGCCGCGCTGAAACGTAATGCAGCTTTACCCATTTTTACCCTTTGTGGCGCGTTATGCAATAAATATTGAACTCTGTCGCGTAGTGCAGCCATGTTTTTTACGCGGATTGCGGCTTTTGCGCGAATGGCATTTTCGGTGGCATCGGCAAAATTAAACGTGTGCTCGCCAACTAAAATGGGCTTGCCCATACAAGCTGCCTCAATCAAATTTTGCCCGCCATATTCCAGCAAGCTACCACCCACAAACGTAAAATCGCAGGCCGCATAATAAGTAAAAAGCTCGCCCATACTGTCGCCCAGAATCACCTGTATGTTTTTATCAACGACTCCAACCAAATTGCTGCGGCGCTGGTAACTTAAGCCAGATTTTAGAATAATGCCTTCCACATCGTTAAAGCGTTGCGGGTGACGCGGCACGATGATAGTCAGAACATCAAGCCCTTTTACTGCCTCTAGGATATGTTTTTCTTCACCCTTACGCGTGCTGGAAGCAACAAATACAGTACGCTCAATACCCAGCAAGCCGCGTAGCTGTGCGCCTTTATCTACGCTATCGGCAGGCGGTTTTACATCAAATTTTAAATTGCCCGCAACACTAACATTATGCGCGCCTAGCGCTTGCAGGCGCGTTGCATCTTCGCCTGTTTGTGCGGCAACGGCAGCAAGGTTTTGCAGGCCTTCAGCAGCTAATTTCCCCAGTTTGGCATAACCGTTGGCCGATTTTCCCGATAGGCGTGCGTTGAGTAGCAATAAGGGTATTTCGCGCTGTTTGCAGGCCGCAATCAGGTTAAACCACAGCTCGGTTTCCATCAGCAGGCCAATTTTAGGTTGAAAATGCTTTAAAAAATTATTCACCGCAAATGGCACATCGTAAGGCAAATAAACGCGTTGCACTGGGTTATTAAGAGCAGTGTTATTAAATACAGCATTATTAAAAACAGCATCACCAAACAAAGTCTCGCTGGCCTCACGCCCAGTGGGTGTGCCGTGGGTGATTAAAATCTGATGCTGCGGGTATTGCAGTTGCAAGGCTCTTATGAGTGGCTCAGCCGCGCGAGTTTCGCCTACAGAAACACAGTGTAGCCAGATGATTGCTTTATTAACAGGCGTATTGTAAAAACCAAAACGCTCGCCCCAATGTCTTAAATAAGCAGGTTGTTTAAAGCCCCGCCAAAGTAATTTTAGCGGCACAAAAGGCAGTATGAGGGTCAGTAATGTTGAGTATAAAAATCGATTCATGCGATATTTTCGCACAAAACTTTCTTATATAGCCAAACTGACTATTTTTGCCTGTGTTTATACATACATAAACCATTCATTATAGCGAATGATTTATTTTTTAAATTTATTGTTAAGTTAGTAAATACTCACCTTAACTCAACGCAAATACAGGCTTGGTTTTCATCGAAAATACCACAAAATAGCCTATAAAATAATGACAAATACAGGCTTGACGAACACAAAATAAAGGCTTAAATTCTAGTTCTACACACAATATCTTGTGTTAAGGTAGTTTTTTTTCATAAAAATAACAGTTTTTTAAATATAATCACAGGCTTAGCGCAGATAAATTATTTTTGTCTAAGCCAAAGGTAAATTGAGGGGGAGTTTTTCATGTTAAAGGCAGTAGAAACAGCAACCAAATTACAAACGGGCGAACAGATGGAAACGGCTAGAGAAATTCCAATGCAATCGGTGTCCCTAGACATTTGGGATAAAAAATATCGCTTAAAAGCTAAAAATGGTGATCATGTTGATAACAACATGGATGACTCTTACTCGCGCGTGGCGCGGGCGCTGGCCGATGTAGAAAGCACCGAAGAAAAACGCCACGAGTGGCACCAGAAATTTTTGTGGGCGCTGCGCCGTGGCGCGATTCCCGCAGGCCGCATCACTTCTAATGCGGGTGCGTTAGAGCACAAGCCAGCTACTAGCACCATCAATTGCACGGTTTCTGGCGTGGTGGAAGACAGCATGGATAATATCCTCGGCAAAGTGCACGAAGCTGGTTTAACCCTAAAAGCAGGTTGCGGCATTGGTTACGAATTTTCTACATTACGTCCAAAAGGCGCATTTGTGGCAGGTGCTGGCGCATACACTTCGGGCCCATTATCTTTCATGGATATTTACGACAAAATGTGCTTTACCGTGTCCAGCGCGGGTGGCCGTCGTGGCGCGCAAATGGCGACGTTTGATATTTCGCACCCTGATGTGACCGATTTTATTAAAGCCAAACGCGAAAATGGCCGTTTGCGCCAATTTAATCTTAGCTGCTTGATTACAAAAGAATTTATGGAAGCGGTAAAAGCCGATAGTGAGTGGAAACTCGCCTTCCCAGTTACCGAAAAAGAATCAATAGTTGATGGCCTAAACGTCAATGATAACAGCCAAGTAATTTGGCGCGAGTGGCCAGTAAAAGGCAAGTATCTCACCAAGGCCGACGGCGTGGACGCTGGCAAAGTGGCTTGCCGCGTGTATAAAACCATTAAGGCGCGCCGTTTGTGGGATGTGATTATGAGCAGCACTTACGATTTTGCCGAGCCAGGGTTTATTTTAATCGACCGCGTAAACGAGATGAACAACAACTGGTTTTGCGAAAATATTCGCGCCACAAATCCTTGTGGCGAGCAGCCCTTGCCGCCTTATGGCGCGTGCTTGCTAGGCTCGGTCAACCTGACTAAATTTGTTAAAAATCCATTTACCGATGAAGCTACATTCGATTGGGCTGAGTACCGCGAAGTGGTTTCTATTTTCACGCGCATGTTAGATAACGTTGTAGAAATCAACGGCTTGCCACTGCAACAGCAACGCGATGAAATCGCCCGCAAACGCCGTCACGGCATGGGTTATCTGGGTTTAGGCTCAACCTTAACCATGATGAAAATGAAATACGGCGACGAAGATTCACTTAAATTTACCGATGAAGTCACGCGCATGATGGCCGAAGTGGGCTGGGAAGTTGGTGTGCAATTGGCTGACGAAAAAGGCGCCGCACCCATCATGGAAGAAAAATTCGAAGTCACCGCCGACATGCTGGCCAAACGCCCAGAAATGGCGGCAGACGGCATTAAAGTTGGGCAGAAAATAGCTGGAAAGGTATTGCTGGGCAAATACAGCCGCTACATGCAGCAGTTTCCCGAAGGTTTGCGCAACCAAATTGCAGCCAAGGGTGTGCGTTTTACGCACCACAGCAGCATTGCGCCAACTGGCACCATTTCATTGAGTTTGGCCAATAACGCTAGCAACGGCATCGAGCCTAGCTTCGCGCACCACTACGCGCGCAACGTGATTCGCGAAGGCAAAAAATCGAAAGAAAAAGTCGATGTATTCTCTTTTGAGTTGCTGGCCTACCGCGAGTTGATTAACCCAAAAGCCATGCCTTTTTCAGACAATGAAGACGAAAAGTTGCCAGATTACTTTTTAGATTCCAGCACCATTATGGCCAAAGCCCACGTAGATATTCAAGCCGCGTCACAAAAATGGATTGATAGCTCAATTTCAAAAACCATCAACGTGCCGACCGATTACGATTTTGAAGACTTCAAAAACATTTATTTATATGCTTATGACAAAGGTTTAAAAGGCTGTACAACGTTTAGATTCAACCCTGAGGCGTTCCAAGGCGTGTTGGTCACCGAGAAAGATTTGGAAAACACCACCTATAAATTCACGCTAGATGACGGCACCGAGCTTGAGGTTAAGGGCAACGAAGAGATTGAATACGATGGTGAGATACATAGCGCAGCGAATCTATATGATGCCTTAAAAGAGGGTTATTACGGCAAGTTTTGATGTAGGAGCGGCGCCCTCGCCGCGATAAATGGTAAAAGGTTAAGAATGTAGGAGCGGCGCCCTCGCCGCGATTTTTAAATCTGAAAAAAATCGGGGCGAGTCGCCCCTCCTACAAAAAAACAGGAGAAACAAAATGGCAGTAAAAATTGACAAAAAAATCACTGGCTACGCGCTGGTAAACGAGCAAGATAAACTAGACGCCACCGCTAAGGCGCTCGAGACTAGCGCAAAAATCGTGCAAATTGGCGAACCGTTAGATCGCCCAGAGAAAATCACGGGCAGCACCTACAAAGTAAAAACGCCCGTTACCGAGCACGCACTGTACATTACCATTAACGATGTAGTGATGAACGAAGGCACGCCGCAAGAGCACCGTCGCCCGTTCGAGATATTTATCAACTCCAAAAATATGGATCACTTTCAATGGATTGTCGCACTCACCCGCGTGATGTCTGCGGTGTTTCGCAAAGGCGGCGACGTGACGTTTTTGGTAGAAGAACTTAAAAGCGTGTTTGAACCCAGCGGCGGCTACTTTAAAAAAGGCGGCAAATTCATCCCCAGCTTAGTGGCCGAGATTGGCGAAGTGGTCGAGCAACACTTGCAATCTATCGGCATGCTTAAAAAACCAGGCTTAGACGAACACCAACAAAAACTGGTGGATGAAAAACGCACCGAATATTACGAAAAATACGCTAAAAAAGATGAAGAAATGACTGCAGAAGGCTTTCCAAAAGGCTCACAACTATGTGGCAAATGTAATACTAAAGCCGCGATTATTATGGATGGGTGTTTGACTTGTTTGAATTGTGGTGAGAGTAAATGTGGTTAGAAAAAGGAGCTTCGGCTCCTTTTTTATTTTGTGATAGAGATGTTTTAGTACAAATTTATTTAGTATTACAGTTACAGAGAAGAATGTAATTAGGAAAATTTATGGGCGAATGGCGACTACCAATTACAGAACTTAGACGTCAAATTGCTATTGTAAAAGGACAAAATAAGGCTATTGTTAATGTAATCGATTTAGAAAATACTCTAAATAATATGGAGGACGATTACGAGATAGCTAATAAATACGACACTCTGGACAAAATTAATAATCCAAGACGTGAATACGATAAAAATTTAGATCACTATATCAAATACCTTAAAGAAGAAAATGCTGAGTATCGTCAGTATACTCAACTTGTTATAACTGCTGGCTATGCAGCGTTTTTCGGTTTGTGGAGTATTACAAAGGATTATTTAGATCCTCTGCAATCTTCAATTTCATTTTTGTTTTTGGTCATATCAGCGCTTTCTTTCATAATATTAGAGATAGTTAAAATAGGTTTAAGTGGCTTCGCTATAAATATTAGGAATAGCGCATTACTTTTAGCTAGAGTCGAGGACGATGTAGATCGCAGAACAGACCAATTAAAATTAGCAGATAGGTATAAAAATCGTTTCGACCTGTGGATATCGAGAGTTTGGATTATCACTTATCCAATTTCATTGACATTTGGTCTAGCAGCAATATTTATATTAGGATTTGCACTTGTAAAAAATGTACTAGAAAATTTTACATAGAATCTATTTTGATGTGAATTATGTGTTCTTATTTTTCGCCTCTTGGCGCCTCACTTTGCTTTTGCTTGCTCAAAAGAAAGTAACCAAATAAAAGAGTACCCCGCTACTACGGCCTGACGGCTTCCCTGCGCTACTCGACAATTCAGGCGGCTGCGGAACTCGCTGCGCTCAGACAGTCCTCGCCGAAAACTCCTGAATTGCCTGCGTTGTACCCGCAAGGGGCATGTCCGCCAAGTGCCCGCTCCTGCGTCGCGACCTTAGCGCCATCGGCTTGTAGAGGGGAAATTAAGGTCAAAAACTAAACCCAAAATCCAAAACCTTACTACTCCGTCATTCCCGTGAAAACGGGAATCCAGTTTGACTTTAAAGCAAAACCTAAATGGATTCCCGTTTTCACGGGAATGACGGGCAGTGGTGTGAATATGCGCCAGTAAAAGTTGTAGTTTGTAATTTTATGATATACTTTTATTTATTGTATATCATTTAAGGATAAATCCATGCAAGTTGCTAAATGGGGTAATTCACTGGCGGTGCGCTTGCCTGCTAGCGTGGTGCAAGCGCTTAACTTGAAAGAGGGCGAGGAGATTGATTTGCATATTGCGGGTGAGCGTAGCTTTGAGGTGGCTAAGCAGGCTAGCGCTAAAGAGCTGCTGGCGCGTTTGCGTGGGTTGCGAGGGCGCTTACCTGCGGATTTTCATTTTGATCGCTTAGAAGCCAACGCGCGCGATTAAGCAGCATTTCAATTGAGCAAACCTTTTATCGATAGCAATGTGGTTTTATATTTGCTGTCTAGCGACTCTAACAAGGCCGATAAAGCCGAAAGCCTGCTCGAGGCTGGCGGCGTGATTAGCGTGCAGGTGTTAAACGAAGTGGTATCGGTTTGTCAGCGTAAATTAAAATTGAGCTGGGGCGAAATTGATGCAATTATGCAGGCGCTAAAAGCCTGCGTAGAAATTGTGCCCCTTACCGAGGCTACGCACGAATTGGCGGTGCAGCTTTGCAAGCGTTATCAGCTTTCGTTTTACGATGCACATATATGCTCGGCAGCGCTAGTTGCGGGCTGTATAGCAGTGCTGTCAGAAGATATGCAGGATGGCATGATGGTGGACGGTTTGGTGATTGAAAATCCATTTAATTAAAAGGATCTCTGCGTTCCGTCATTCTGAGCCTTTAGGCGAAGAATCCAGTAGTTAGCATTGGTTTTTAAAAGCTGGATTCTTCGTTTTACTCAGAATGACGGATTAGGTAGATGCCCTGCAACCCAATATCTATGCGGCCGTTAGGGTGTCTATTTTAAAATGAAACACATAGCAAAGTAGATGTTAGAATTTGCTTGCTGACTCACTCAGCTACTAAAACTTAATTAATAATAAGGGATGTTCATGTCTAAAAAAATAATTTTACCTATTCTGTTAATCAGCTTGCTTGCTGGGTGTGCTGCGCCAGCCACAAAAGAATCCATGATTGTGAGGCCAACTGCAACTTCTACGCCAATTAAGGCCGAGCAAAAAAGCAAATTTATGGTGAGAAATGTGGGTGGTGGTAGCGTTACAAATCCAATGTGGACATCGCAGGTGAGCAAAGAGGCGTTTGGTGCAGCATTGAAGGAATCATTGGCAATTGAGGGCTATACGACTGACGTACCTGCAGAAGGCCAATATAAAATTGATGCAGATTTGGTTACGCTTAAGCAGCCTTTGTTTGGCTTAACGTTTGACGTGGTTTCAACTGTGAATTATCGAGTTTATAAAGAGGGCTTTGAAAAGCTGATGCCAATCACGGCCACGGGAACAGCGACAACTTCTGATGCTTTTGTGGCAATTACGCGATTGAAAATTGCAAATGAAAAATCGCTGCAGCAAAATATTACAGAATTTATTAAACAGCTAGCCTCTAGTGATGTTAAATAACTGATACTATAAACTTAGAATACTGTATAGCATATGCTCTGCAGCCCAGTATATAAGAGGCTTCCAGAGCATATAGTTTAAAATCTATTTTACCGAGTTGTGCCTTTGCGGATCATATTCCAAATGGCGATTACAATAACAGCGCCAACAATTGATACTAATATTGCAGGAATACTTAGCGCATTTTGATTAATTGTAGAAACGCCGACCATAGGTGAAATTAAATATCCGCCTACCCATGCGCCAACAATACCGATGACTATATTTAAAATAGTGCCTTGCTGTCCGTCCGTTTTCATAATAAGACTGGCTATCCAACCCACCAAAGCGCCCACCAAAATCCAAATAATAAATCCCATCTTTGTTCCCCTAATATCTATTAATAGAATTTTAATTTTAAATTTCGTCTAAGAATTCAACAATAGGGATATTACGGCAATCTTTGTACGAAACCTCTTACAAGCATATTGGGAGTTTATTACAGCCTCTTTAATTGCAACATAGCCACTTCACTTAAATGGCATGGAATGCATGCACACTACCACCCAATATATAAGCGCCTTTCAAGAGCATCTATTTATAACGGTTTTATCTCGCCACAGCTTGCGTTTAACCATTTGCCATTAATATCAGCTTGCTCGTTCACTGGGTTGCCTTGAGCCGTGCCAGTAAAATTAGTTTGGCCTGTAAAGGCCTCTGGGGATGTAATGATGCCTTCTGCTGTGCCATTGCCTTTTAAATCGACACTGTCACACACAAACTCTACTTTATAATTGTTACCGCTACGGGTGGCGTTTTTAGAGCTACAGCCTAATTGCGTATTATAAAAATTGGGCAGCGTTTTTTGATCAACCATTAGCTTGTGTCATGCATGTTTGCGAGATGGCAGCGCCATTTTCAATTTGTGGCATATCTAGCCCGTATTCGCTGGCTAGGTCTTTAATACTCTGCATTTGATCTGGCGGCAGGTGTGGTACTAGCAGCAATAAGTCTGAGGTAGTTTCGATTTGCCATAATCCTGGCCGCGTGTTGTTGTCTGCGGCGTGTGCTGTTGTTGATAATAATGGGCAGACTAAGGTTAAACCTATTAGAATTTTGCGCATTGAGTTTCTCAAATAATATTAGCAATTGTGTAAATACACCATTTAAGAGGCCATTTGAGTAATTTAAGTTCTGCTAACCCTATTGCGGTGCTTTACCATACGTGCTTTAAACGTGCTTAATTTTGAACAGCCGTTTAAACTAGCAGGTATGAACTTAAACTTGTGACTTTGCTCATAATTTATCTAGCAAGCAAATGTTAATTTAATGTAGAAAAGCCCATGTGATGAATCGTGTCAAATATTTACTTAAAACATTAATTATAGGTGTGCCGCTTTTAGTGGCGACAAGCGCACATGCGGCAGGTTTACCAGAGCCAAGCATGGAGTTATTGTACGGTTTAAAAGAATCTATGGTAAAAGTGGGCACCACCACAAAATCGGGTGGGCATGGATTTGGCACGGGCGTTGCTGTGACTAAAGACCATGTGGTCACCAATTGCCATGTGCTTGGCAACGCTAACGGCATTAGCATTACCAAATGGGGCACGCAGTACCCTGTGGAATCTTTGCAGGCGGATTGGAAGCACGATTTATGCATTTTAAAGGTGCAATATGCTGATTTAAAGCCTATTGACATGGCAGATTCGTCAAAACTAAATTACGAGCAACAAGTGATTTCAATTTCTATGCCTTCTGATTCGCCCGCGCCGTTTGTGGCGCTTAGCACAGTTAAAGCGTTGTACTCGTTTGATAATGAGCAGGTGATTCGCACGCAAGCCGCCTTTGCTATAGGCGCCAGCGGTAGCCCCGTGTTTGATTACGATGGCAAACTGATTGCTATTAGTACGTTTAAAAGCCCTGGCAAAAACGCGTATTATTACAATATGCCTATTAACATGGTTAAAGCGTTGCTGCAAACTGAATCTGTGCCATTAAATTCAATCCACGGTGTACCTTTTTGGGATACTGCTGAAAATAATCGTCCATTTTTTATGCAAATTGTGCTGCCTTATCAAAATAATCGCTGGCAAGATGTTCTAACAATAGCGAGTAATTGGGTTAAACAAGAGCCTAGCAGCGCAGAAGCTTGGTATTATTTAGGTAAAGCCGAACTAAATTTGGCAAACTCCAGCTCAGTTAAAACCAGCTTGGTTAAAACCAACATGGCAAAAACACATTTTAAAAAAGCCCTTAGTTTGCAAACCAACCACCCTGCTAGCTTGCAAGCGATTGCACAAATGGCGCAAACCGAAGGCAAACTAGATGAGGCAGATAAAATTCGCGTCACACTTAAAGAAATTAACCCACAATTGCTAGAAGAAATTTCGCCAGAAAAGTTAGAGGCGCAAAACACGGATCAATATAAATTTTAGTTAGACAGTATGAAAGTAAGAGCGTAAAAGTATGAAAGGCATATTGGTAATACTTGTGCCAGCACTAGCGCTGCTGGGCATGATGATGTACGCAGACAGCATGGCACCCGATGACCAAAAGCCTTATCAGCTCTCGGCCTTGGCTAAAGCGGGTGTTGAATGCGAGCTTATTTCGGACAAAGCCGCGCTGAAATTACCCGATAGTCTAGCGTTTCAGCGTTTAGAAAAAGCGGGTCGGCAAGCACGCGTGTTAGAAAATTGCATGAGTGACCGCGGTTATCAAGAAAACCCAGATTGGGCGCTATTTGCACAGCTACAAGCGGCACAGCAAGTTAAAGCTAACAAAATAAGTGAGGCTGAGGCCTATGAGAATTTACGGCGCAAATATATGCTGATTTATCAAGCAGAAAAGAGCGAGCCGTTATATTGGCAGCCATCTAAAAAGAAAATCGTTAAAAAATAGGCAGCAAATTACAATGGGCTGCCAATGTTTAGTGCATGCGCTGTTTAAGTTAGATTTTTTTAGTTAAAAATCTTCGTCCTCAATCGCGTTAATCATAAAGTAATTTTCTTCACCGCTTTGATTTAGCTTGGCAAGCTCTTCTAGCGCCGCTTCATAGTTAAGGTAAGCATACTCGAGTTGGTTTTGCTTGTTAATCACTTGGTAAATTGTCATTTTATCACTCCTATAATTTAATTACACACAGCATATATTGAGCAAAAACCAGACCAACAACTAATTTATTCAAATTTTTGTTAAATTTCAACCACTTAAAATTTTTTGTTGGTTAATTAATAACAAATTAAGGTGGTATTAAATCAAAGCTCGTTCAAAGGTTCGTCATGATTGTGCAATTTCGGACACGTAGCACTAAAAACAAAGCCATTAATACACTTGTTGGCAAAGTCTTAACTATTAGCCCGTTTACATTTTAGGTTGTATTTATTAAAAATTAAGCGTATAAATTAGTTGTAGCTTTTAAGAGTAGGCTGCTAGGAAGTTCACCGTTAATGGAGATGCTTATCGACACTTCAATGAGTTTACATCT
>JANMOP010000050.1:0-10262 GCA_031369365.1 Methylotenera sp. | reverse complement strand
GGCGCTTCTTCATACACCTGAATACCCATGTCATTAATCATGCCGATAATGCCATCAATTTGTTCAGAGTTTTGCACGTCATCTGGCAAGTGATCGTTAATTTCGGCGTAGGTTAAATAGCCGCGCTCTTTACCTAAAATAATAAGCGTTTTTAGGCGGCTACGACGTGCTTCTGCATCCAAAGCTTGCGCTTCTGGATCTAGCGCCGCCTCAGCAGCAAGCTTTAAGCGCTCTTTTTCTAATGTTTTATCTGATTTTGGTCTGGCCATGCCTGATCCTGTTCTAAATTCTGAGTGTAGCGCAATTACGGGAAGCCCGCGATTATACCTCAAATTGCCTCTAAATTTTAATGCAATCTTGCTTAAACTTTAAGCAAGATTGCAACTTAGAGCATTGTTTTTGCTTTAGGTTTTTTGGCGGTTAAGCTTTTCAGCATTTCGCGCTCTTCTTCACTCAATGCACTAAAAGGTTTGCCTTTTAGCTCGTTTAGCAAACCACCATCTTGTTTGTGCTGGGTTAGTTCTACTAATTGGGTACGCGCGCCTTCAAATTCAAGCGCAAAATCTAAAGTTTCGTCCAATACATGCAATTCACGCTGAATTTCATGCAGTAATCTTGGGTCTATATGAGACTCAATCGTGTGCAAAAGTGCGGCGGGCTTAGATTGCGGCTGCTTAAGAGCCGCATGGATACTAGCCTGCATAAGCACGTCTTCTTCAGTAAAGTCTTGGGCAAAATTCAAATGCTCAGCTTTAGCCAAACTTGGTCGCATTAACAACATCAACACAAAACGCTTTTTAATCGAGATTGGCGCGCGGCTTTGCTTTTGCGTGGCCTTGGTTGGTGGTCGATTAGGCGCGGGTAATTTCAGTAAACTCTGCATTTCTGCCTCGGTCACTTCCGCGAGTTCTGCAATGCGCTTACGCAACATCAGTGAAAATCGCGGCGCGACTATTTGCCGCAAAATAGGCTCGGCTTCGTTTAAAAATTGCACTTTATCTTCTTGCGAATTGAGCGGGTTTTGTTCGCTTAAATGCTGCACAATATATTGCGAAAGTGGCATGGCAGCTTGCATTTCAGCCTCAATTTTCTCTTTGCCAAATTCGCGCACATAGCTGTCAGGATCGTGCTCTTTAGGTAAAAACAAAAAACGTAATTTTAGCCCATCCGTTAATGCTGGTAGCGCATTCATGGCCGCGCGCCAAGCTGCGGTGCGGCCTGCGTTATCGCCATCAAAACAAAAGACAATTTCATCGGTTTGGCGCATCAGCTTGGTAATATGAAACGGCGTGGTGGCCGTGCCCAGTGCCGCCACCGCATATTCTATGCCGTATTGCGCCAACGCCACCACATCCATATAACCTTCTACCACCAGCACGCGTCCCGCGTCCCTTATGGCGCGACGGGCAACAAATAAGCCATACAATTCATGGCCTTTTTGAAACAGCGGCGTTTCAGGCGAGTTGTAATATTTCGGGGTATCTTCATTATTAATCACGCGTCCGCCAAAGCCGATCACCTGGCCTTTTTGATCATGAATCGGAAACATAATGCGGTCACGAAACCTATCGTAACGTTTGCCTTGATCGTTTTCCACCACCAAACCCGCAGCTTGCAAGGCTTCGTTATCGTAATTGGCAAATACGTTTTGTAGATTTTGCCAGCCCGCAGGTGCATAACCCACTTGAAACTTGGCCGCAATTTTGCCGCTTAAACCACGGCCTTTTAAGTATTCAATCGCGCGTTCGGATTTTTTAAGTTCAGCTTTGTAATAGTTAGCGGCTTGCTGCAGCGTTTCTTGCAAGCCAAGCTTAATAGTTTTATTGGTTGCGTCGGCCTCGCGCGAGGCAGACGTAGATTGCTCCTGAGGCACTATCATGCCGACATTTTTGGCTAAATCGTTAATCGCTTCAATAAAACTTAAGCCCGCATATTCCATCAAAAAACCAATTGCCGTGCCGTGTGCGCCACAACCAAAACAATGATAAAACTGCTTGGTGGGACTCACGGTAAAACTGGGAGATTTTTCATTATGGAACGGACAGCAAGCAGAGTAATTAGCACCCGCTTTTTTCAGCGGCACACTTTTATCAATTACATCAACCACGTCCACGCGATTTAAAAGCTCTTGAATAAATGATTCTGGGATCATGTAGCAATTTTACCGTTTAATTGTAGAAGATAACAAAGTTTTCACCGAAGCTTCAACCACAAGCTCCGTCATTCCACCGGAGGCTGGGATCTGGTCAAGCAGCATATTCAATAATGGTTGTTTAATGTAACAAGGCTAATGTCAAACTGACCTAGATTCTGACCTGCATCAGAATGACAGCCGAACAAAAATTGGGTCTTGAAACAAAAAAAGAGCTTTCGCTCTTTAATTTTTACTAAACTTTAATTTAACCTAACTATGCAAGTCGTGCTTTAATTAAGCCTGAAACCTTTCCCATATCGGCCATGCCCGCCACCAGCGGTTTCACCAGTCCAACCACTTTACCCATGTCTTTCGCGCCTTGCGCGCCACAGTCAGCAATCACTTGGTCAACAATCGCGCTAATTTCAGCGTCACTCATTTGTTTTGGCATGTAAGTTTGCAGCACACTGACTTCAAACTTTTCAATATCAGCCAAATCGTCTCTTTTTGCCAACTCAAACGCAGCAATTGAATCGCGACGTTGTTTAAGCATTTTTTCAATCACACTAATCACATCGCTATCGGTCAACTCAATGCGCTCATCCACTTCGCGCTGTTTAATGGCAGCCAGCAACAAGCGAATTGCACCAAGACGCACGCTATCTTTAGCGCGCATGGCGGTTTTCATGTCTTCGGTAATTTGATTTTTAAGGCTCATGCTTAAGATTTAAGCGTTTTGACTAATGTATTTGCTGAAATTGGCAGAGTAATCTGCCACATTTTCGGTCAGTGCTAATTTGTATTGCTCAACAAAATAATCAATCGCAGCCGCTTTTTCGGCTTCAAACGCTTCTTTTGTACCGCATTGCGAGGCAATTACGAACGCATTAAAACGGGCAGAGCTATAGGCAAAACCTGCGCCTACCACACCACGATCGGTATCGTTTTGTGCGTTGGCGTGTGCAATAAAGCTATCGGCAACGCGCCAGAAGTCTTGATTTTCTGGCTTTGCTTGTGCGTCAGCCATCGCTTAATATAGTTTTGCTGGAAGCGTTTGGTTACGCAGGCGGCGGTATTGACGTTTAACCGCAGCAGCAGCTTTACGTTTACGTTCCCACGTTGGTTTTTCGTAAAATTCGCGCGCGCGCAAATCATTCAACAAACCAGTTTTTTCAATTAGACGTTTAAAACGGCGCAGGGCAACGTCAAACGGCTCATTCTCTTTTACGCGTACACTAGACATTCGTTCTCTCTTTATAGGTCAATAGCTCTCGAGTGTTTTAAACTAACCCAACAAACTCGAGAAAAGTCCGCCATTTTAATCGTATAATCTTTTTTTTTCAATCACTTTTATGGTTTAGAGCATAAAAGTGCCATTTAGGCTAAATTAATGTTAGTTTTGGGCTTTGAATCCTCGTGCGACGAAACGGGCGTCGCGCTGTACGACACCGAACTTGGGCTATTATCGCATGCGCTACACTCGCAGGTGCAAATGCACGCCGAATATGGCGGTGTAGTGCCAGAGCTTGCCTCCAGAGACCATATTCGGCGTGCCTTGCCGCTGACCGAGTTGGTGTTAAAACAAGCCAATAAAACCTTAAAAGATATTAACGGCATCGCCTATACTCAAGGCCCAGGGTTGGCAGGCGCGCTGTTGGTAGGCACAAGCATTGCACAATCGCTGGCAATGGCTTTGCAAGTGCCAAGCGTAGGCGTGCATCATTTAGAAGGTCATTTGTTAGCTGCTTTGTTGGAGGATAATCCACCAAAATTTCCATTTGTTGCGCTGCTGGTTTCTGGCGGGCACTCTCAGATTATGCGCGTGGATGGTATTGGCGAATATACACTTTTAGGCGACACACTAGACGATGCAGCGGGCGAAGCGTTTGACAAAACCGCGAAATTACTCGGCCTCGATTACCCTGGTGGGCCAGCATTAGCGCGGCTTGCAGAGCAAGGTAAAGCTAACTTTAAATTGCCGCGCCCGCTGTTAAATAGCAAAGATTTAAACTTTAGTTTTAGCGGATTGAAAACGGCCGTGCTGACATTAGTGAATAACAATCAGCCGCTAACAGACGAAATTAAAGCGGATATTGCATGGGAGTTTCAAGAAGCGGTGACCGAAATTTTAACGCTAAAATGCATGGCAGCCTTGCGCGAAACAGGCTTGGATAATTTAGTCGTTTCGGGCGGTGTGGGCGCAAACACAAGACTTCGCGAGCGGCTAAATGCGGCAGCTAAACGCAAACTGTGCGTCGTGAGCTATCCGCGCCTAGAATTTTGTACGGACAACGGCGCGATGATTTCTTTTGCAGGGGCTTTAAGGTTAAAAGCACATGGCCTGCAAGCAAATAACCACGCGGGTGCTGGCGCGTATGCTTTTAGCATTAAGCCACGCTGGGATCTAAGCGAGCTACGAAAACCGTAGAACTCCGTCTCCCGTCAGCGGGCGAGGGGTTAACAACGCAGCAACTTGGCTCAACCCTCGCCCGCTGGCGGGAGAGGGTGCGCGACAGCGTGGGAGAGGGGCAGTCTTCAATCGATGGCTACTTGCTTTTAAACCCAGCTTCAGTACCCGCCAACAGTTTTTGAATATTGCTTTTATGCCGCCATACCAGCATAACCGCCATCACCAGCACCATTAGCACATAATTTTTGTAAGGCAACAACAGCCAGGCAAATACTGGCGACAATGCTGCCGCCACAATGGCTGAGAGCGAAGAAAGTCGGCTAATTGCAAATACCAGCGCCCAAGTAAGCAGGCACGCCAAACCCAGCATGGGCGACACCGCCAACATCACGCCCAGCGCAGTTGCCACGCCTTTACCGCCTTTAAAGCGGTGATAGATTGGATACAAATGCCCAAAAAATACCGCCAAGCCAATCGCGGCCACCACCCACATCAACATATTAGATTGCAAAGCCAACCAAACGGGCAACCAGCCCTTAAGCGCATCGCCCAACAAGGTTAAAATAGCAGGCAATTTTTTGCCGCTACGCGCAATATTGGTCGCGCCAATGTTGCCGCTGCCCACGGTGCGTGGGTCTGGCAGGCCAAATAGTTTGCTAAAAATAATGCCAAACGAGATAGAGCCGATAAGATACGCGGCCACAATCCACACAATTGGAATTAAAGTAACGGGGATAAAACCTAACTCATTCATAAAGCTTGTCCATCCATAAATAAAGCCAAGTCATAAAATCGCTCTTTGCCTTTCACAGCCGTCATTCCGACGAAAGTCGGAATCTAGTGACTTAAATAATGTAAGTTGCTAATTATTGGTATTATATTACTGGATTCCGACTTTCGTCGGAATGACAAGCGAGAATAAGTAATATGGACACCATTTTTATATCAGAGCTAAAAGTAAAAACCAAGCTAGGCGTACCCGCGTGGGAACGCATGGTGGCGCAAACAATAATTTTAGATATTGAAATTGGCTACGATTTAAGCGCGGCTGGCAAATCTGACGCAATTGCCGATACCATCGATTACGGCGCCGTGGTCGCGCGCATTCAAGCCACTTTAAAAGAGCATAGCTTTCAATTGGTAGAAGCGCTGGCCGAGCATATTTGCCAATTAATTTTGAGCGAATTTAAAGCTGAAAGTGTGAAAATAAAAGTGGCTAAACCTGGGATATTGGCGGGGTTGAAAGCTTTAGGAATGGTGATTGAGCGAGATAAAAAATGAAAAAATGGTTTAAAAAATATCGTGTGCGAATCAGAAATATTATTTTAGGTATAGTAATAATCGGATTATTAACCATTATATTCTTGGTTATTTATGGTTATTTAATTAGGTTCGGAGAAGCCTTTTTCCCTAGTGAACGAGATGAATTAGGGCAGTTCGGAGACTATTTTGGAGGCGCTCTAAATCCAGTATTTGGATTTGCCTCTTTTGTAGCTCTGCTAATTACAATCATATATCAGGCTAAAGAGTTAAACGCGTCAACAAAGGAACTCAAAAACTCAGCTACTGCGTTAGCCGCACAAAACAAGGCTATTGAGCTACAAAGCTTTGAACAAACTTTTTTTTCATGATTAAACACATATAGAGACCTCCTTTTGTCAATTAACGATAATGTAAAAACTCTTGAAAATTTAAAAGGCGCCAAACAAGAAGGAAGAGAATTTCTTTACGAGCTTTGGAATCAAAGCCTCTCAGTATATGCACTTGCTAAACGGATTTTTAACAGCAATAATTATGGTGCAATAACAAATGAACTTCGTACAGACATTGACTTTAAAACTACCTTGATTGATGAGATAGCCTATTTAGATTATAGTAAAAAAATAGAACTTTTATCGAAAGAAAATGGAAGCGCTATTTTGAACCTCATTCAAACTCAATGGCTAAATCTATACAGAAATAATGAATTCAAACTTGATAGTCTTTTTAGGACTGCCTACAAACTTATAACATGGATTGACGCACAACAATCAGAAAGACTTAATAACGCTCAAAAATGGTTATATATCAGTATTTTCAGAAGTCAGTTATCATGGGTTGAGATGGTTTATCTCTACTATAATGGGCTTACTAAAAGAGGGAGTAAGTTTAAACTGCTTATTGAGAAATACGCATTATTTGATAACCTTACAATTGAGTCTGATATTGTTATTAAAATTTCAAACGAATACCTACCCCTAGAGTTCAATTATATGGCTGAAGCATTTAGCTCTGAGCTAGCAAGAGAAAAATTAGGCCTGCCAAGATCATCTGAAGAAACTTTAGCATTAGCTACAACAACTTCTAATGCTTCTTAACCTCCTTGCCGATCCTTCGACTTGAGCGGCAAATGGTAGGCGACGAGGACTGATTGAATACGAAAAAATAGGGCTTTATTTCCACCATTTAACCGTCATTCTGGCGCAGGCCAGAATCCAGACGAGTTAAAACTTAAAGCAGTTGCCTATTGAAACCGAGCTAAGCATGAGGGTTGCCTGGATTCAGCCTCCGCTGGAATGACGGAGTTTGTGAGATTTGTGCGTTAAACAAACAATGATGGAATCCGTGTGGTTTTGACTTTAGCTCCCCTGCTGCCGCGCCTGTGATGATTTAAAAAGTTGGGGGATTTTAGCGAGGACTGTTTGAGCTCCGCGACAAGCCACGTTTTGTGTGGCTTGTTAGGGCGAGTTCCGCAGCGCCAAACTTTTTAAAACAGCGCAGTAAACACGCGGCAGGGGGTGTCTTTTTGTTTGGATACTTTATTTTGGACAAGCAAAATAAAGTATCTCGCCAAAAGGCGAAAAAGGATGGTTCAGTTTCCACCATTTTACCCTCTCCCTAGCCCTCTCCCTTAAAGGGCGAGAGGACAAAAGCTGGATTGCCGCGCTTCTCTCGCAATGACGGCGGAGGTATTACCCGCGTGGGTGATGTGTGCTATGCAGCTGCTTCAAGCGCTCCCGCGCCACATGCGTATAAATCTGCGTGGTGGAAATATCTGCATGGCCTAGCAACATTTGCACCACACGCAAATCGGCGCCATGATTAAGCAAATGCGTGGCAAAGGCATGGCGTAACACATGGGGCGACATGTGTTTAGTAATGCCTGCAACCAACGCATAGCGTTTAATTAAATACCAAAACGCTTGCCGCGTCATCGCGCCGCCTCGTTTGGTGGCAAACATGGCGTCGGTCATTTGTCCTTTTAAAATTTTTGGGCGCGAATCTTTTAAATATTGGTCAATCCAATCTGCCGCCTCTTTCCCCATTGGCACTAGCCGCGTTTTACTGCCTTTGCCCGTCACGCGCACCACGCCATCTTGCGTGCTGACTTCGTTTACTTTTACGTCTACTAGCTCTGAGACGCGCAAGCCGCTGGCGTACAGCAGCTCTAGCATGGCTCTATCGCGCAGGCCAATAGAATCAAGGGTGTTGGGCGCATTAAGTAAGCTTTCCACTTCTTGCTCGTTTAAACTTTTGGGCAAGCTGCGCGGTAATTTGGGTGATTCGATTTGTAGCGTGGGGTCGGTTTTAATCAAATTCTCGCGCAACGCATAGCGGTAAAATCGGCGCATACTGGCGATTAATCGGCTGATGCTGCGTGGCTTGCTTTGCGGGAATTTTACGGCGAGATATTGCTGAATATCGGCTTGATTGACCGCAAGTAAATCACTGTTATGTTTATCTAGCCAAATATTAAACTGGCTTAAATCGGCACGGTAACTTTCTAAGGTGTTTTTTGCTAGGCCATCTTCTAGCCAAAGGTGATCGATAAAAGTATCAATTTGGCCATCATCGTTTAATTCGGTGCTTTCAGCCAAGCTACAATGGCCTGACAGGCTTATCTTGCTTAAACGCAATGCCTTCGTGTTTAAGTAACCATTTTTTAATTTTTACACCATCTTGCTGGCCGCTCATAAACCCGCCAATGCCATTTTTGGCCACCACCCGATGACATGGAATAACCAACGGTAAATTATTGGCTCCGCAAGCATTCGCCACTGCGCGCGGTCCGCTACCAATTTGCTGGGCAATTTCGCCATAAGTGAGCACGCGTCCACAAGTAATGGCGCTAATGGCTTGCCACACGCGGCGCTGAAACGGCGTGCCTTTGAAAACAATAGGCAAGTTAAAATCGTTACGCGCGTTGCTAAAATACGCCTCAATTTGGCTGGCCACATTGGCCGCTACTTTGTGTTCGGCTGTTTTTGTTGGGTGTTTTTCTGGCAGCAGCTCTATTACCACTTGCACGCCTTGAATATAAATTCCCACCGCGCCAAATGGAGCGGCTACAACAGCGTCGTATTGCAATGGCAGCTTATTTTTAGTCATAATTTTGTATGCGTTTGAATTATCATTAAACTTGAATTTTGAATTGAATGCAAATAACTAACGATTCTATTTAAAAATACTATTTAATAATACTGTTTAAAAATACAGTTAGAAAAAATAAGCGTTAAAAAGCCCCAAAACTTTTCAATTTTGAGGCTTTATAAATTTGCTAATACTTATTCAGCGGCGGCTGGCGCCATCACTTCTTTATCACGCGCGAATAATTTTTCTTTAATACGTGCAGATTTACCTGAACGCTCACGCAAGTAGTAAAGTTTTGCGCGGCGTACATCGCCTTTACGTTTTACTTCAATGCCTGCAATCGCTGGTGAGTAAGTTTGAAACGTACGTTCTACGCCCTCGCCAGAGGATATTTTACGCACAATAAATGATGAGTTTAGGCCGCGATTACGGATAGCAATCACCACGCCTTCGTAAGCCTGCACCCGTTTACGCGTACCTTCAACTACATTTACGCCCACAATTACGGTATCGCCTGGGGCGAATACTGGAATTTTTTTGCCTAAACGCGCAATTTCTTCCGTTTCTAACATTTTAATAATATCTGCCACTTAAGTGCTCCTTTTAGTTATAAAGATGCTTGTTCCTGCTAAAAAGTACTTCGTAAAATCATGTCCTGCATTCAGATTACTGCGTTGCGCGGTACTCGCAATCCTCATGTACTTCATGTACATTCCGGTTGCTGCGTTCCGTGCGCCTTGTAACTAAACGCATGCCATACTTTTCCAAAGCATTTTTCGGATAGTGCTAATGACTCTCAGCCTCTATCTCTTTAAGCAGCCGTGCTTCTTCTTTCGTCAACGACCTTGCGGCCAATAAATCTGGGCGTTTTGCCCTTGTTAGCAATAGCGATTGTTTTAATCGCCACTGTCTAATTTTTGCATGGTTGCCAGATAATAAAACCTCTGGAACGCATTTATTCTCATCAAACTCTGGCAGCATTAACACTTCAGGTCTAGTAAAGTGCGGGCAATCCAGCAATCCGTTTACAAACGAATCTTCAAGCGCTGAATCAGAGTCCCCCAACGTGCCTGGCAATTGCCGCACAATTGCGTCTATTAGCGCCATGGCAGGTAATTCACCGCCACTTAACACATAGTCGCCAATCGAGATTTCCTCATCTACTAGCGCGTCTAACAAGCGCTCATCCACACCCTCGTAACGGCTTGCCAGCAAAATCAAACCTGCTTGCTGACTTAGCTCCATCACCTTTTGATGCGTGAGTGGCTTGCCGCGTGGCGACAGGTGAATCACTTTTGCATTCACATTTGCCGCCTTTGCTGCTTTTATCGCTTGGCTCAACGGCTCGGCCAGCATTACCATGCCTGG
>JANMOP010000069.1:0-20757 GCA_031369365.1 Methylotenera sp. | reverse complement strand
GATGGATTTTGTGCTGTGGAAATCGGTAAAGCCCCACGAACCAAGCTGGGCTTCACCATTTGGAAAAGATGGTGGCAAGGGCCGTCCTGGCTGGCACATAGAATGCTCAGTCATGAGCGCGCATCATTTAGGCGCACATTTTGATATTCATGGTGGCGGACAAGATTTGCAATTTCCGCATCATGAAAACGAAATTGCGCAATCTGAAGCTGCCCACAGTGTTGACGGAAAGCCCTGCAAGATGGCGAATTACTGGATGCACAACGGTTTTGTGCGTGTGGATGATGAAAAGATGTCCAAATCGCTCGGTAACTTTTTTACTATTCGCGAAGTGATAAAAACGTTAACAAGCAAATACAGCAAAAGCGAAGGTGATGTAGCAGAAATCATTCGTTTTTTCATTTTGCGTGCGCATTATCGCAGCCCCTTAAACTATTCTGATGCGCATTTAGATGATGCAAAAGCCTCGCTAACGCGTTTATACACTGCCTTGCGCGGCCACGAAGTGAGTGCTCACAAAATAGACTGGAATCAACCTCAAGCGGCACGTTTTAAAGTCGCGATGGATGATGATTTCAACACGCCAGAAGCGATGGCTGTGCTGTTTGATTTAGCCAATGAAGTGAATAAAACCAAAGATGTAATAACAGCGAATTTGCTATTTAATTTGGCGGCCGTAGTGGGGTTGTTGCAGCGTGATGCAAATGTGTTTTTGCAGGGGGAAGCTCAAACTTTGGAAGCTAGTCTATTTCAAAATATAAATGAATTTTATCCTGCAGTATTAACTCAGGATTCAGTGATTATTGATGTTGATCAGATGATTCTTTTGAGATTAGATGCCAAAAAATCCAAAAACTACGCTGAAGCTGACCGTATCCGTAGAGAGCTTGCCGATTCTGGTGTTGTTTTAGAAGACACGCCGCAAGGCACAACATGGCGTCGCGCATAGGCTGTGCGTGCAAAAGCACCTCCGTCATTGCGAGCACAGCGAAGCAATCCAGTAACTTAATAGATTGCCACAGGCTCACGCACTCGTAATGACGTATGTAAACTCTTAAAATTAGCGGTTTTGAATTGCCAATGATTAAAAAAAGTGAATAGAAAGTAAATCTATGCCTGTAAAACTCTGTGCCCCGCAAGCCGCGTCCTTATTGCCTGTCAGAGGCATTCAATTAGGCTTTGCCAAAGCACAGGTTCGCAAACCAGATCGTAAGGATGTGTTGGTGATGAAGCTAGCAGAAGGTAGCCGCGTGGCGGGTGTGTTTACGCTCAACCGCTTTTGCGCTGCGCCAGTCATTTTGTGTAAAGATTTTTTGGCTCAAGACTCTATTAAACAACAGGGAATTCGCGCCTTGCTCATCAATACGGGTTGCGCCAATGCGGGTACAGGGGTAGATGGCTTAAATCGTGCCAAACAAAGCTGCGAGGCGCTTGGTAACTTGCTTGGCGTGCAAGCGAATCAAGTGTTACCGTTTTCTACAGGTGTGATTTTAGAGCCTTTGCCCGTGGATAAAGTCATCGCAGGTTTGCCCGCTGCGATTGAGAATCTAAAAGAAGACAACTGGCTAAATGCAGCGGAAGCGATTATGACCACGGATATTGTCGCCAAAGGCACGTCACGGCAGATTCAACTCGGCGGCAAAACCGTGACCATCACGGGCATCAGCAAGGGCAGCGGCATGATTCACCCAAATATGGCGACCATGCTCGGCTATATCGCCACAGATGCGGCTGTGAGCCAAGCTGCGCTTGAAAGTATTATTCAATATGCAGTGAATAAATCGTTTAATTGCATCACAGTAGATGGCGATACATCGACCAATGACAGCCTGATTATGATGGCGACTAATTTGGCGGTAAATGCGGAAGTTAATGAAAATAGCCCTGATTTTATGCTATTACGCGACACATTAACCGAAGTTGCTATTGAATTAGCCCAAGCCATTGTGCGCGATGGTGAGGGCGCGACCAAGTTTATGACGGTAACGGTGGAAGGCGGTAAAAGTGAGGCAGAATGCCGCAAAGTAGCTTACGCAATCGCTCATTCTCCACTCATCAAAACCGCTTTTTTTGCATCCGACCCCAACCTTGGCCGCATTCTAGCCGCAATTGGCTATGCTGGCATTGATGACTTGAATGTGGATAATTTGCAGTTATATTTAGGCGATGTTCTGGTAGCTGAAAAGGGCGGTAGAGCCGCCAGTTACCGCGAGGAGCAAGGTTCGGCTATCATGAAAGAATCTGACATTTTGGTGCGCGTGGTGTTGAATCGAGGCAGTGAAAATATCACCATTTGGACCTGTGATTTCTCTTATGATTATGTGAAAATTAATGCCGACTATAGAAGTTAAAAGCATGGAAGCTAAAAACCTAGTAGCTAACTTTGCAGGGGCCAATATTAAAGCCTTGACGGCCAACCCATGATTGTTGATGTTGCTGTTGCCATTTTGCAGCGAAAAAACGCGGCGGGGCAACACGAATTTTTATTAGCAAGTCGCCCCGAAGGTAAAGGCTGGGCGGGTTGGTGGGAGTTTCCTGGCGGAAAAATTGAAGCAGGAGAAAGCCCTGAGCACGCCTTAAGCCGCGAGTTAAAAGAAGAGCTGGGCATTAAACCCACCATCACGCAGCAGTGGATTACGCGTCGATTCGATTATCCAGCCACACATGATGCTGCCGCTAAAACTGTTAAGTTATATTTTTATTTTGTTGATGCGTGGGAAGGCGAGTTAAGGCCGCACGAAGGCCAACAGCTAAGCTGGCAAAGCCCGCAAGATATCACCGTGTTACCTATTTTGCCTGCCAATACGCCGATTATGAAAGCGCTGGCTTTACCGCCTGTTTATGTGATTACTAATTTGGCGGAAATGGGTGAGCAGGCTTTTTTTGCGAGCCTTGAAAGCCAGCTACAACGCGGCTTAAGGTTGATTCAAGTACGCGAAAAGCAGCTCACAAAAGATCAATTTATAACATTCTCTAGACAAGTCATCGAGCTTGCCCACGCTTACGATGCAAAAGTATTGATTAGTGAAGATATTGCATTGGCGCGCAAATTGGGAGCGTACGGAGTGCACTTGCCTAGCCAATCATTATTAATGCTTAAAACTAAACCAGAGGGCTTACTGGTGGCGGCATCGTGCCACAACCCAATAGAATTGCGGCATGCAGAGCATCTTAATTTAGATTTTGTGGTGCTTTCACCAGTGAAATCAACGTTAAGTCACTTGAAAGCAGATCCATTAGGCTGGCAAAAATTTGCCGCATTAACTGAAAATAGCACGCTGCCAATTTACGCGCTGGGTGGCATGGCACTGAGTGATTTGCCGCTGGCCTTATCGCATGGGGCGCGTGGTGTTGCTTTTCAGCGCAGCGTTGTAGATACTGTGCTTTGATTGAAGGATTTAATCAGCTGCCTTAATCGGCAACATTACGTTTTGCTGCGTAATGTTGCCCGCATTATCTTTAAAACTGAGCTTAAATACCGCATTTTTGCCCGCCTTTAGTGGCGTTTTTAAATCGAACAACATCAAGTGAAAGCCGCCAGGGGCAAGCTTTTCTGGCTTACCTGCTTTTAATGGCAGCTCTTCTAGCATACGCATTTTCATCACGCCATTATCCATGCTCATGCTGTGAATTTCTACTGAGCCAGCCGCAGGCGTTTCCACATTAACCAATGTGCTATCTTGTGGGCTGTTAAGCGTCATGTAAGCCGCGCCAACGCTTTGCCCTGGCGCATTTTCGCGCACCCAACTATCGGTGATGACGACATCAGTTGCTAAGCCAGTTTCAGCCTTACATGCAGCAAGCAAGCTCACCAAAAGTAACAGTTTTAAAATTTGCATGATGTTTATTTACCTATTCAAAATCATTAGGTTCTTTATGTGATGGGTTGACTGGTATTTTGTAGTTTTCGTTCGCCCAATCGCCTAAATCAATCATTTTGCAGCGCTCAGAGCAAAATGGTCTGAAAGCGTTACTGCTGCTGTATTCAGATTGCTTTTTACATTGCGGACAGGTGACAAGGCGTGGTTTTGTTTTTGATGGCAGTGTTTTTGGCATTTGGGACAAGATTTTTTACTTCTTAAAGATTACATAAGGTCATGCTGAAATCAATTGCGTGCTCACACTGCTTGGGTTTTTGTACAAAATCTAAGGCAAAAAAGCGCACGTTAATTGCGTATTTGTTGGCACTTACTTCGGGAAAGCATGGGCTGTCGTCGTTCATTTCAATTCTTAGCATTTGCGCGGGCTTGGCACCACCCAGCATTTGCTGAAAAAATCCGTTATCGACATGATGTTTTGTAGCAGCGCCGCTACCACGCAAAATACGCAATATGGTATTGATGGCATCATACATGGGTATTAGTTGTGTTAGCCAAACATCAAAATCGGCTTTGCGACGCTTCGTATCAAGATCTAGCCAGTGGTGATATGAGGGTAAATCGAACTGGCACACACCGCCTAAAATGCTGGTGCGTTGCTTGATGCTCATCAACCATTCGTTTTCGCGCAAGTGCTGGCCTAATTTTGCGCTATCGCTGCGTAAAGTGGTAGAGCAGCTACCAATTTCTTTCAGGATTTTATCTAGCACCGCTTCGGCAATTACTGGGTTGCCGCGCAGATTCTGCATAGCAAGCCGTTGCCGATCTAGCTCTTGCACCAAATCCATTTTAAGATCAGCGCGATCAACAATGTCTAACATTTGTAGTAGCGAAATCATGGCGCTATGGTGATTATGTTGATGACCAGCCTCAACGTTCAGCAGAATTTTGCCGAAGATATCTTCTAATCGCAACAGGGTGCGAATGCGCTCATTGAAAGGAAATTCGTAGCTAGACATGACGAGATAGTCTGCAACTTATAGTAATAATTGAGGTGAATTATCAGGTAGTTTTGCTAACTATGCAAGTAATAAGGTATTTTTGGTGAATATCTAGAATTTTTTCGCGTAATTTTTCAACATTCTCGTTGTTTTCTAAGACGTCATTGGCAAGGGTTAGCTGTTTTTTGCGCGACGTTTGTGCTTTGATAATGTTGATGATTTCAGATTCAGGTAGGTTGCTACGTTGTTTTACGCGATTTACTTGGGTGCTTTCATAGCAATCGATTAGCAAAATTCTGTTGATTTGCGGCAAATAACGCGGACTATCGAATAACAAAGGTACTACTAAAATTTGATAGAGTGCGTCTTTATTGGCCTGTAATTGCAACATAGCAGCATCATAAATTGCAGGGTGCAAAAGCGCATTTAACTTAGCGCGTGCAACCTCATCGCTAAACACCAGCTTACGCATAGCAACACGGTTTAATGCGCCTTCTGGCGTAATGTAGGCGCTACCAAAATTGGTTTTAATGTTGCTTATTAGCGGTTGATTTGTCGCTGTGAGTGCATGCGAAATAACATCGACATCGGTCACTGGTACGCCAAGCTCGGCAAATATTTTTGCTGCGGCAGATTTGCCGCTGCCAATACCACCAGTGAGCGCGACTACAAACATATTTCCAAAATTATAAACATTTATAAAACATAAAAACTGGCTAATTGTTGCCCGAAAAATAGCGCCGCAATGCCGCCCAGCGCTAGATAAGGGCCAAAAGGTATGGCGTAATTTTTGTTTTTACCCTTGAATAGCATTAAGTAAATTCCGATGATAGAGCCTGCAACTGCGCTGAGTAAAATTACTGCTGGTAGCAATTGCCAGCCAAACCAAGCGCCGATTGCGCCTAGCAACTTAAAATCGCCATAACCCATCGCTTCTTTGCCTCGAATAAGCTTAAATAACCAGAACACAACCCATAAAATCATATAGCCTGCCACTACACCAATGACGGCAGATTTGATGTCGGTAAACCCAGTATTCAAGTTAAATAAAAGCCCTAACCACAATAAAGGTAACACGATGTCATCGGGAAGCAAAAAAGTATCTAAATCAATAAACGTGAGTGCTACTAGCGCAAACACGAATATAAACGCAAATAAGCTGGCGTAAGTATAGCCATATTTGTAAGCCACCGCGCCAATCAGCGCGCCAGATAAGGCTTCTATCAATGGATAACGCATACTAATTTTGGCTTTACAGCCTTTGCATTTGCCGCCCAGCATCAGGTAGCTTATGACGGGAATATTCTCAAGCGCGCTAATGTGATGCCCACAATGCGGGCAGGCCGAACGCGGTGTGACGATATTGTATTTGGGCGACAACGGCGCTGTAGGTTGAACACCATAATTCTCTGCCACATAGGCTTTCTCGGCGTTATCCATCATTTTAGGCAGTCTGTGAATCACCACATTGAGAAAACTGCCTACCAGCAGGCCAAAAATAACAGAAAAAGTCACAAATAAAGTCGGTTCTGCGCGCAGTAAATCCGATAATGGCATTAAAAAATCAAACATACTTAAAACTCCAAACAAGCCTAAAAGATGATGTAAACTAAACATATCATGGCATCGTTAATAAAACTGTGCAAGGTTGTATGTAAGGTTTAAATATAAGAAGGTGCAATAATTGCTTGAAAAATAGCAAATTAACGCCATATTATACGCAGGGTGCATGCGTGATAAGTTAAGCACAATTAAGGAGCAATATGAATGACCACGACATAAGTAATAGCGATGAATTGCAATTAAACTTAACTGAAATTGAGTTGAATAATTTCAGCCATCCCGCTTGGGATGAGCCAATTATTTGTCGTGTTGAGGTCGATTTGCCAGGCTGGTTATCACAATTGGCAGGCGGCAATCATTGGGAAGTGTACACAGAGGCTGAAGAAGAAAACTGCATCAGTTTTTCTTTACGTGAAAATACTAAACACCAAAAAGGTGAAAAGCAAGCGGCAAAATCTGCACTCAATTTAGCTTCAAAGTTGGCACCAAAATTCGCAGAAGTTACGCTGTATCACAATGGCTATGCGGTGGTTGACGTGGAGGGCAAAGCTTTATTTGATGGCAGCCTAACCAGTGGCACCAGTGCTTGCGCGCATTTAAGTTATTACCATGCCGAGAGTGGCGAGCCGATTACCTTGAACTAGGCTAACAATAGGTATGATGTTTTATAAACTTAGTTTTATAGTGTGTTTAAAAACACTAGCAAAATTGTTGATACAACCAAAGCCATAACAACATATCTTATTAGTTTTTTGTTGTTTGTTTGTGCAGCAAGCTCTTGTTTTAGTTGTTTATTTGGCAGCTTTGCTTGCTGATTGACATCTTCTAGCAATGCCGCCTCTGTGGAGTCGTTGGAAGAATGCAATAATTCCATCGCATTTTTAGTCATTTCTGCATCAAAATTA
Source organism: Methylotenera sp. (assembly GCA_031369365.1). GTDB lineage: Bacteria > Pseudomonadota > Gammaproteobacteria > Burkholderiales > Methylophilaceae > Methylotenera_A. The sequence continues at coordinate 13,470 of JANMOP010000069.1, read as the reverse complement.
TAAGGATTAAATGTCTTAAAGCCTTGAGATTTAAGTAATTTAGTCATTTCATCTTCGAGTGGAACATGCTTCATGCTCCAGTTAGAAAATGAAAGCGCGTTGATTGGTTTTCTACTTAATATTTTTAAATCTTTGTGACGCGTATCTTTTAGTAATGTTTCGTAAAGAGTATCAACCGCTTCTTTCGCACCTTCTAAGCATTGAAAAAAACAACCATTGCCAAAATACAGCACGCCCACTAAGCCAATTTTTTTATTGTTAGCACGTGATTTTAATAATATCCGCGCGACATTGGGCTCAATTCCATTGGTAGGTTCTGCTGGCGCAAAAGTTGAACGACTGATATATATCAATTGAATTAGATTTCCCATTTTTGAGTGTCCTTATATTGATTATTAACGTTTACTATTAAAATAATTTAGGTACTTTTTGCTTAAGTGACTCAGGCATAATAAAGTTAGCTTGATCCCAGCCTTCTATTTCTAATATTTGCTTTAAGCACTCTTCCATAATCTCGTGCGAGACTTCAGCCGCAGCAGCGATTGTTTTGTGCACTAACTCATTATTATTACTATCACTAGCACAGTTCATTTGGTAATCGAACAGCTCACGCAACTCAAATATGGCCTTACAAACTTGAGCAGGACAGGCGCATTGGTATATTAACGCTTGATCGATGACCTTGCTAATTTGCGCGGCATTAAATTGTTGTTTCATAAGTGTTTTCCTCAGCAATTAGTTTAGATGGCTTAAATGCTACGCAATCAATTTTGTCAGCAAAGCCTTTAATCGACACACTTCCGATGTCGCGTGCCATGTTTTCATTAAGCTTTACCGCAGCAATGAGTTTTTTTGTGGTGATTACTTCACCAGCACTAGCCATACCACATAAGCGAGCAGCTAAATGCACAGTTGCACCGATGACATCATACTGAAGTCTTTGGTCCTCACTTTTTGAATCACCAATAAGTCCAGCAAGCACCAAGCCTTCAGCCACGCCAACGCCGTAAGATAATTTGATATTGTGGCTAGTTTTAGCTAGCACTAATGCACAGCGCATGGCTAAATAAGACTTACCCATGCCTTTAAATACAGCCATCACTCCGTCACCCGTATATTTAATGACAGAACCTTCGAACTGTTTTATTATTTTTGCTTGTAAGCTGAGCAGGTCGTTCAATAACTGAAAGTATTCCCTCGGTGGCATTGCTCTAATAAGCTCGGTTGAGCGGCGAATGTCGGTAAAAAGTACTGTAGCTTCAAACATTTTTGCTTCATTATTAAAATTGGTTTCAAGCGCAGATAATGCTGCTTCTGGAACTAAGTTGACTAATAGTTGCGCCTTTGTTTCTAACGCCCGTGAGGAATTTTTAACTTTCAATAAATCTTTAAGCGTCATGAAAAAACGCTCATCAGATAAGGGTTTTTCAACGATTAAATCGATACTTTTAGTTTGTTTAGCCCACAAATCCACTGTTTTAAAGGCTGGACCAGGTGAAACAATGGCAATAATTAAAGATTGTGGAGACATTTGTTTGAGCGCACTACAAAGAATCAGGCTGTCAAACTCATCAAAGTGATAGTTAAAGATTACAACATCTGGCCTACATTCTGCAATAGCTTTAGGCAGGGCACTACCATCTGTCACTGTTTTTATATCGTTAAAACCATGCTGATATAAGTTGGTAGCTAGCAGTGAAGAGGTATAGTCGTCTTTATCCACCAACATGAGTTTTGAATTTATCATTACACAACCCTTATAAATGATGAGAATGTGTAACTTTTTAAGCAAGTTAACAAAATCAACCTTTGAGACCTAGTGCTGGTTATAAAAATTCAATAAATATTGATATGTGTTTGAGTTTCATCAGCTAGCTATTAGAAATGACTGAATATTTTTGAATTAACCGCGCAGTAATTCAAAATATTAGTTTTGGCTTTAAAAATCTCGCTTTACTGCAAACGCGGCTAAATCAATCAACGCTTGTTTGTTAGCAGAATCTGGCAAGTGTGCAATTGCTTTACAGCCAATTCTAGCCTCCTCTTCTGCCAGTTGATGCACGTAATTTAAGGCATCCGTGGCCTGTACAGCGGCGAGTACTGCGGGCAGTTGATTCAAGCCGCCGTGTTGTATGGCATTGCGAATGGTTGCGGCTTGCGCTGCGTTGCCTCGTTGCATGGCAATTAGTAAAGGAAGCGTAGGTTTGCCTTCACTTAAATCATCGCCTAAATTTTTGCCAATTTGTCCTACATCACCACTTAAATCTAGCACGTCGTCAATAAGCTGAAATGCCGTACCTAGGCGCATTCCATAATGAGCTAGCGCAGTTTCGTCGGTGTTATTTGCGCCGCTCAATACTGCGCCTAAGCGGGTGGCGGCCTCGAATAATTTTGCAGTTTTAAAGTGAATGACTTTTAAATACGCCTGCTCGGTGATATCGGCATTGTGAATATTAAGTAGTTGCAACACTTCGCCTTCAGCAATAATATTGGTGGTTTCGGACAATATTTCCATCACACGCATATTTTGCAGTTTTACCATCATTTGAAACGCGCGCGAGTATAAAAAATCGCCCACTAACACGCTAGCTGCGTTACCAAACAGTTGGTTCGCAGTGCTTTTGCCACGTCGCATAGCCGATTCATCTACTACATCATCGTGCAGTAAGGTGGCGGTATGGATAAACTCGATAATAGCTGCAAGCTGATGTTGCTGCGATTGAATTGGTGCAAACACTCCGCTGGAAAGCAATACCAGTGCGGGTCGCAGGCGCTTACCGCCACCGCTAATAATATGTTCGCCAATGGTATTAATGAGCGCAACTTCTGAATACAGCGAAGCGCGGATAACGGTATCAACCGCTTGCATATCGGCGGCAATAAAAGTTTGAATTTTCTGTAAAGTCACGCTATAAACCAATTAGGGATTGTGCTTATTTTATCACAGCGAGTGCTGGGCTTTAGCTGAATAAATAATAGGCAACTGAGATAATTATCGTTTGCAATATCTTGTAGTTTAAGTATAATGCGCGATTCATTTGAACGTGTAGAAACAAGGCTAAAACCATGTACGCAGTAATTAAAACAGGTGGCAAACAATATAAAGTAGAAGCTGGCGCAACACTAAAAGTTGAAAAGCTTTTAGGTGATGTTGGCAGCAAGGTAGTTATCGACAAAGTATTGATGATTAATGATGGCGACAATACCACCATTGGCGCGCCTTTGGTGGCTGGTGCTACGGTAAGTGCAACGGTTCTTTCCCACGGACGTGCTGATAAGGTGATGATTTTTAAATTCCGCCGACGTAAACATTATCGTAAAACTCAAGGCCATCGCCAAAGTTTTACAGAGATTCAAATTGGCGAAATTTTAGCCGCAGGTGCAGCTGCTGCAAAACCAGCAAAAGCGAAAGCCGCTAAAGCTGCAGAATAAATTAGAAATAGTTTAGACTTTAAAAGGATTAAATCATGGCACACAAAAAAGCAGGCGGTAGTTCACGTAACGGTCGCGATTCACACTCACAACGTTTAGGCGTTAAGGCTTTTGGCGAAACAGTAGTTTCAGCAGGTAGCATTATCGTGCGTCAACGTGGCACTAAAATGCATGCAGGCGACAACGTAGGCATGGGTAAAGACCACACATTATTCGCAAAAATTGACGGCAAAGTAACATTTTGCATCAAAGGCGCGCTACGTCGCCAACTGGTGAATATTGTTGCAGTTTAAGTTTAAGTAGTAATATAGAAGCCTCATCGTTTGATGGGGCTTTTTTATTTAGGTCACAGCATTAGGTTGCAAACAATATGAAATTTATTGATGAAGCTACTATTAAGGTTTACGCTGGAGATGGCGGCAACGGCGTAGCCACGTTCCGTCGCGAGAAGTACGAGCCCTTGGGCGGACCAAACGGCGGTGATGGTGGCAAAGGCGGCTCAATCTACGCGATTGCAGATCGCAACATCAACACGCTAGTGGATTATCGCTACACACGTACTTTCCGTGGTCAACGCGGTGAAAATGGTCGCGGTGCAGAATGTTACGGCGCAAAAGGTGAGGAAATGGTACTGCGCGTACCAGTCGGCACGGTGATCTCCGACAAAGCCACCGAGCGCATGATTATTGACTTGGCCGAGCATGGCCAAAAAGTAATGTTAGCCAAAGGTGGCAACAACGGCTTGGGCAATGTGCATTTTAAGTCAAGCATAAACCGCGCGCCAAGACAATGTACAAAAGGTGAGCCAGGCGAAGAGTTCGAGCTGTATATGGAGCTAAAAGTGTTGGCTGACGTGGGTTTGCTCGGCATGCCCAATGCGGGAAAATCCACTTTTATACGCAGTGTTTCTGCCGCAAAACCAAAAGTGGCGGATTACCCATTTACCACTTTGCATCCAAATCTAGGTGTCGTGCGTGTGGATACAGAGCGCAGTTTTGTTATCGCCGATGTACCAGGTTTAATTGAAGGTGCAGCCGAGGGCGCTGGGCTTGGGCATCAGTTTTTACGGCATTTGCAGCGCACCTCATTATTGTTACACTTGGTAGATATTGCGCCGTTTGACGAAGCGACCGACCCAGTCGCGGAAGCTAAAGCCATCGTCAATGAGCTTAAAAAATACGACGAAGAACTATATATAAAGCCGCGCTGGTTGGTGTTAAATAAAACCGATATGCTGCAAGATAGCAGCGAGGTGGTGAAAAAATTCGTCAGAGATTATGGCTGGAAAGGCCGTGTATTCGCTATTTCTGCCATTAGCGGCGTGGGCTGCAAAGAACTTACTTACGCGATTATGGACCACTTGGACGAAGTTAAAAAAGCTGCCCTAGAAGATAATAACCAGCAAAATGAGCAAATCCCTATTATTGAATAGCAAAACGCTGATTGTAAAAGTCGGCTCTAGCCTGGTTACCAATAACGGCGAGGGTTTAGACCGCGCCGCGATTGCTGCTTGGGCGACGCAAATCAGCCAACTGGTGAAACAAGGTAAGCAAATTGTGTTAGTTTCCAGTGGCGCTGTGGCCGAGGGCATGCAGCGTTTAGGCTGGAAAAAACGTCCTGTAGAAGTCAACGAACTGCAAGCCGCTGCTGCTGTTGGGCAAATGGGGTTGGTGCAAATGTACGAAAGTTGTTTTGCACAGCATAACCTGCACACCGCGCAGATACTGCTTACCCACGATGATTTGCGCGATAGAAAACGCTATTTAAACGCGCGCTCTACGCTCAAAACGCTGCTCGATTTGAAAGTCATTCCTATCATTAACGAGAATGATACCGTGGTGACCGAGGAAATTCGCTTTGGTGATAACGATACTTTGGCGGCGCTGGTGGCGAATTTAATCGAGGCTGACGCGCTGGTGATTTTAACCGATCAACAAGGCTTGTATTCGGCTGATCCTCGTAAAGATAACTCCGCGAAATTCATTAATTTTGAAACCGCAGGCAATTTAGAATTGGAGCAAATGGCAGGCGGCGCAGGCAGTAATGTTGGCACGGGCGGCATGTTGACCAAAATACTCGCTGCCAAGCGCGCAGCCAATAGCGGCGCGCATACCGTGATAGCTTCAGGCCGTGAAAGAGATGTTTTGTTGCGCTTAAATAATGGTGAAGCTATCGGCACGCACTTAAAATCCACCCAAATAAAAACCATTGCCAAAAAACAATGGCTTGCAGACCATTTACGCGTTGGCGGTAAGCTAGTGCTGGATGCTGGCGCAGTGAAAGTATTAAAAACTGACGGCAAAAGTTTGCTTTCAATCGGCGTAATTGAAGTGCAAGGCCAATTTGAGCGTGGCGATGTGGTCGCTTGTGTTAATGAGGCGGGTAGTGAGGTTGCGCGTGGTATTGTGAATTATAATTCAGCAGATTCACAAAAAATTAAATGCAAAGCTAGCAGTGAAATTGAACAAATTTTGGGTTATGTGGAAGAATCTGAATTAATTCATCGAGATAATCTAATTATACTTTAGCTGAAATTAAGTTTTACAACATAAAATCCCCTCCCCAATTAGGGGGAGGGCTAGGGTGGGGGTAAAATCGGCGTGGGGGTGAAATTTGCCTGATATACACCAGCCCCATCCTAACCTTCCCCCTAAAAAGGGGAAGTAATAATTAGCTACATTTTGGCTGATAAAACCAGCTTTTAAAAAGGGTAAAAATCAATGAATAAACCTTTAGTTGCCATCATCATGGGCTCAGACAGCGATTGGCCAGTAATGAAAAACGCCGCGCAAATGCTGGCGGATTTCGGCGTCGCTTACGAGGCCAAAGTGGTTTCAGCGCATCGCACGCCCGATTTAATGTTTCAATTCGCTGAAAACGCAGTCAAAGAGGGTTACCAAATTATCATCGCAGGCGCGGGCGGCGCGGCGCATTTGCCAGGCATGGTGGCCGCAAAAACTACGCTGCCTGTGCTGGGCGTGCCAGTACCAAGCAAGCATTTACAAGGCCAAGACTCGCTTCTTTCAATCGTTCAAATGCCCAAAGGCATTCCTGTTGCCACTTTTGCCATCGGTGAAGCAGGTGCTGCTAATGCGGGGTTATTTGCGGTTTCAATTTTAGCAAATCAAGATGCAGATTTAGCCAAAAAATTGGCAGAGTTTCGCGCCAAGCAAAGTGATAAAGTAATTAATATGATTTTGACTGAGAAGCCCTAATTAAGAAAGTATCAACATGCTAGCTAAGCAAATAATCACCGCGCCCGCCATGCTGGGCATGTTAGGCGGCGGCCAGTTGGGTCGTTTTTTTGTCGTTGCCGCGCATGAGCTTGGTTATCAAGTTACGGTGCTAGATCCAGATAAAAATAGCCCAGCAGGTAAGATTGCCGATGTGCATATTTGCGCTAATTTTGATGATACGGACGCGTTGAAAAAAGTGGCAGAAACGTGCCATGCAGTGACGACTGAATTTGAAAATGTGCCTGCAAAATCGCTAGATATGTTAGCAATCACTACCACGGTAATGCCATCTGCTGCTAGTGTGGCCATAGCCCAGCATCGTGTATTAGAGAAAAACTTTATTAAAGACGCAGGACTGCCAATTGCGCCATTTGCGGTGATTAAAGCTGTCGCCGATTTGCCCAATGACACCAGCCCGCTATACCCAGCGATTCTAAAAGTTGCGCGTTTTGGTTATGATGGCAAAGGCCAAGCGCGGGTGAAAAATCTGTCTGAAGCGCAAAAAGCATTTGACGATTTTAAGCGGGAAACCTGCGTACTAGAACAAATGCTGGCGCTAGATTTAGAGGTTTCAGTCGTGCTCGCGCGTGATGCAAAAGGCAATATCGCCACTTTCCCCACCGTGGAAAATAGCCATTTGAACGGCATATTAGACATCAGCATTGTGCCAGCACGTTGTAGCGAGGTTATTAAAGCCAACGCGCAAGAACTGGCTAAAAAACTTGCAGAAAAACTCGATTACGTCGGTGTGCTAGGCGTGGAATTTTTTGTAGTTGGTAAACAATTATTAGTAAACGAAATCGCCCCGCGCCCGCATAATAGCGGCCATTACACGATTGATGCCTGCGTCACCAACCAATTTGAACAGCAAGTGCGCGTAATGACAGGTTTGCCGTTGGGCAGCCCAGATTTACACAGCAATGCGGTGATGGTGAATATTCTAGGTGATAGTTGGGTTGGTAATGCAGAGCCCGCATGGAATAAGGCGCTCAGCCATGCTAATTTAAAACTGCATTTATATGGAAAGCACGAACCGCGTAAAGCGCGAAAAATGGGGCATTTCACTGTGATCGGCCGATTGAAAAACCAAGACAAACAAGCGGTGCTGAATGTTGCGTTAATCACGCGTAGTGAGTTGCATATTGGTGAAAGCTAAACCACTACCGTCATTCCGACGGGGGTCGGAATCTCGGCCGCGTGGATACTAGCTATTTATCAATTAATAACTAATCGTGACTGCCAAGTTGACTGGATAGCTGGCTGCGCTGGTATGACGATATGTAAGAGATTGTTAGCTTGTTAAATAAAGTTTTACCAACAAAAAAGCCTCGCAATGCGAGGCCTTCTCAATTCAGCTAAGTTTTATTTTTCAGCTTTAGGTTTTGCTTCTGCTTTTGGCTTGGCTGCAGCTTTTGGTTTCGCAGCCGCTTTAGCCGGTGCAGCTTTCGCTTTAGGCGCAGCCTTTGCTTTAACTGGGGCAGATTTTTTAGCCAACATCACAGGGCCATCCGTTGTTAATGCTTTAATAGCTGCGGTTAAGCGGCTTTTATGACGGGCTGCTTTGTTTTTGTGGATGATTTTTTTGTCCGCAATGCGGTCAATCACGCTAACATTTTCTTGATAAGTTGCCATTGCAGCGGCTTTATCACCAGCCTCTACTGCTTTAAGCACTTTTTTAATTGCAGTGCGAAGCGTAGAACGTAATGCAGAATTGTGTGCATTCACTTTAACTGATTGACGCGCGCGTTTGCGTGCTTGTGCGGTATTTGCCATGTGTTCTTTATCCTAAAAGCTTAGTAGGGGTTAATACGAAACCGTGCATGATAGTGTTTTTTAAGTGTTTTTGCAAGCTTTAAAGTAAAAATACCTTAGCTGAAAATTGCGCTTGCGACATGCTAAAATCATGGTTGTACAAATAATCAGTTCAAATTATTAATGAATCTTCTCAACGCCTTAGCTAAAGTCGGTAGCATGACCTTTGTTTCGCGAATTTTAGGCTTTGTGCGCGATACGCTAATTGCACGCGTGTTTGGCGCGGGTATGCTAAGCGATGCGTTTATTGTGGCGTTTAAAATTCCTAATTTATTGCGCCGTGTGTCGGCAGAGGGCGCATTTAGTCAAGCTTTTGTACCTATTTTGGCTGAATATAAAAGCCAACGCAGTTTTGATGAAGCCAAAAGTTTAATCAACCGCGTGGCGACTTGGTTGGGTGTTATTTTAGTAGTGGTGACCTTGCTCGGTATGTTGGCCGCACCGTTTATAGTGAGCTTGATTGCGCCAGGTTTCCGCGCAAACCCTGCCAAAATGCAGCTCACGGTTGAGCTGTTACGCATCACTTTCCCTTATATTTTCTTTATCTCGCTGGTTTCAATGGCGGGCGGTGTGCTCAATACTTACAACAAATTTGGCATCCCAGCATTTACCCCTGTTTGGCTGAACGTGGCGATGATTTCGGCGATTTTGTTTTTTGCAGATCACTTTGCAGAGCCCATTAAAGTGCTGGCTTGGGCGGTGTTTATTGGCGGCTTTTTACAATTAATTTTTCAGATTCCTTTTCTCAAGCAAATCGGGCTGCTACCAAAGTTTGATTTTAGGCGTGATGACGAGGGAGTGTGGCGCATTTTAAAGCTGATGGGGCCAGCGATTTTGGGTGTTTCAGTGGCGCAAATTTCACTGATTCTAAACACCATATTTGCCTCGTTTTTAGTGACAGGCAGCGTGAGTTGGCTGTATTACGCCGATAGGCTCATGGAGTTTCCCACTGGCGTTTTAGGTGTGGCCTTGGGTACGATATTATTACCCAGTCTCTCTAAAGCCTATGCGGGCAAGGACGATAGTGAATACTCACAATTGCTGGATTGGGGCTTACGTTTAACCTTTGTTTTGGCCGCGCCCGCAGCAGTGGCATTGGCGATATTAGCCACGCCCTTGGTAACGTCTTTATTCCATTACGGTAAATTTACCGCGCTAGATGTAATGATGACGCAACAAGCGCTGATTGCTTACAGCGTAGGCTTGTTGGGCTTGATTTTGGTTAAAATATTAGCGCCAGGTTTTTATGCGCGACAAAACATAAAAACGCCCGTTAAAATCGCCATATTTACGCTGGTTGCCACGCAGTTAATGAACTTGGTATTTGTGTTTGGGCTAGGCTATATATTTCCTGGCTTCGCGAAACACGCAGGTTTAGCACTTGCCATTGGCATAGGCGCTTGTTTAAACGCGGGCTTGCTGTATTACCATTTGCGTAAAGCCGATATATACAAGCCACAAGCGGGATGGTTAGTGTTTGTGCTCAAATTGCTGGTTGCCTTATGCGTGATGGGCGTAGCGCTATATTTTGCGATGGGCGACACGGGCGCTTGGTTACAATATGGTTTAATGAAGCGCTTGCTTTATATCAGCGGGTTAGTGGTGCTAGGCGGTGCGAGCTACTTTGCAAGCCTATTTCTGCTGGGTTTTAGGCCGCGTGATTACATGCGGCGCGTGAAACATTAATGCAAGTTTTTAGGCATTTACCCGCGCGAAAATGCGAGCCACTGGCGCTGGCAATAGGCAATTTCGATGGCTTACATTTAGGCCATCAAGCCTTGCTGCATAAGCTTAGTGAGGTTGCTAAAGCTAAAAATTTAACACCCTCGGTAATGACGTTCGAACCGCATCCGCGTGAGTTTTTTACGCCTTTAAACGCACCCGCACGCTTAAGTAATTTGCGCGAAAAATTAGAGTTATTTCAACAAGCCAGTATTGAAAAAGTGTTCGTTTGCGCTTTTAACAAACGTTTTGCAGCCATTACTGCACCAGATTTTTTAAATATTTTGCGTGAAAAATTGAATGCGAATACCATTTTGGTGGGTGAAGATTTTAAGTTCGGCGCAAAGCGGGCAGGCATAGTAGCTGATTTTAAAGCTAATAATTTTGATTTAATTTCCATGCCACGCGTCGATTTTAATAGTGAGCGCGTCTCAAGCACGCGCGTGCGCGATGCGCTATTCTCGGGCAATTTGTCCTTAGCCGCAGCTTTGCTTGGCCGCAATTATAGCGTTAGTGGCAAGGTGGTACATGGCGCAAAGCGTGGGCGCGAGCTAGGCTTTCCCACTGCAAACATTCACATGCGGCACGAACGGCCTGCTTTAAGCGGCGTTTATGCGGTAAAATTAGATGGTCTGAATAGCGTGGCGAATTTGGGTGTACGGCCTACTATTGCGGGCGTGCCAAAATTATTGTTAGAAGTGCATGTACTTGATTTTAATGATGATATATATGGTAAACATGTGCATGTGGAGTTTCTACATAAAATTCGCGAAGAAATGAAATTTGAAAGTTTAGACGCGCTTAAGGCGCAAATTGCGGCGGATATTGTTGTGGCGAGAGATTTTTTTACCACCGTCATTGCGAGCAGTAGCGAAGCAATCTAGATTGCCGCGTCGCTTCACTCCTCGCAATGACATGATTTATTAGAGATTTTAAATGACCGAAGAAGCAAAATACCCAATCAACCAGCCTGAAACGCCTTTCCCCATGCGCGGCGATTTGGCCAAGCGCGAGCCTGCTTGGTTAAAACAATGGCAAGATAAAAAGCTTTACGAGCGTATTCGTGCGTCGCGCAAAGGCAAAACCAAATTCATTTTGCACGATGGCCCTCCCTATGCCAATGGCGACATTCACATTGGTCACGCCGTTAATAAAATCTTAAAAGATATTATTATTAAAGCCAAAACCATGAGCGGTTTTGATGCGCCTTACGTGCCAGGTTGGGATTGCCACGGCTTGCCGATTGAGTTGGTGGTTGAGAAAGCCCACGGCAAAAATATGGCCCCCGCTAAGTTTCGTGAGTTGTGTCGCGCTTATGGGGCTGAACAAGTAGAAAAGCAAACGAAAGACTTTATCCGTTTGGGCGTGCTGGGCGATTGGGATAACCCCTATTTGACCATGGATTTTAAAACCGAAGCCGATATTATGCGTGCCTTAGGCACAATTCAGCAAAATGGCTATTTGTACCAAGGCAGCAAACCTGTGCATTGGTGTGTGGATTGCGGCAGCGCCTTGGCGGAAGCTGAGGTGGAATATGAAGATGTGAATTCGCCCGCGATTGATGTGGGTTTTAAAGTTGTGCAAGATAAAGATAATCTTGCGGCTTTAAGTAAGGCATTCCCTCTCCCCAACCCTCTCCCGCTTGCGGGCGAGGGGGTTTACGCGGTGATTTGGACGACTACGCCGTGGACATTGCCCGCCAACCAAGCGGTGAGCGTGCATCCAGAGTTTGATTACGATTTAATTAAAACCGACAAAGGCCTGCTGATTTTAGCGCACGATTTAGCTGAAAATACCTTAAAACGATATGGCCTGGAAGGCGCACTGGTATTGGCTTCTAGCAAGGGTGCTAATTTAAAAAATATTCAACTGCAACATCCTTTTGATAATCGCTTCGTTCCAATTATTTGTGGCAATCACGTCACAACCGAAGCAGGTACTGGCTTGGTACATACTGCCGCCGCGCATGGTAATGACGATTGGTTAGTCATGAAAGCCAATTTCCCGAATGAAAAACCGCGTATTTTAATGGGTGGCGATGGTAAGTTTTTTAATGGCGATTTGGTTGAGTTTGAAGCGATTCGTGGCTTAAGTCGTGCGGATGCCAACAAAGTGATCTTGGCTAAGATGCAAGAAAACGGTACTTTATTAGCCAGTGCACGCTTAAATCATAGTTTCCCACACTGCTGGCGCCATAAAACACCATTGATGCAATTAGCCACGCATCAGTGGTTTATTGGTATGAATGCAATCGGACTCCCCTCGCCCGCAAGCGCCGAGTTAGGTGTAAGTTTGGCTGGGGGAGAGGGGCAAGCTTTTCCAATTACAAAAAATGCCCCTCTCCCTAACCCTCTCCCGCCAGCGGGCGAGGGAACTAGTCTCAGAAACTTAGCTAATAATGCAGTCGATAACACTGAGTTCTTCCCCGCTTGGGGTAGGGCACGTTTAGAAGCAATGATTAAAAATCGCCCTGATTGGTGCGTGTCGCGCCAGCGCAACTGGGGCGTGCCGATGCCATTTTTTGTGCATAAAGAAACGGGCGAGCCGCATCCGCAAACTGCAGAATTACTAGAAGCAGCTTGCTTGTTGGTGGAAAAAACAGGTGTTGAAGCTTGGTTTAGTTTAGATGAAGCCGCTTTCCTGCAAGCCAATACCAGTAAGACTTCCATGGCAATTAATGCTGAATATAAAAAGGTGACTTATACCTTGGATGTGTGGTTTGATTCTGGCGTCACCCATCAGGCTGTGCTGCGTTCACCAAAGCATCCAACGCTTTCAGAAGAAGCCAATAAACGTGCAGCGCAAGGCAAACCAGTTGCCGATTTATATTTAGAAGGTTCTGACCAACATCGCGGTTGGTTTCAATCCAGCTTGTTAACAGGTTGTGCGATTGATGGCCGCGCGCCTTACAACGCGCTATTAACGCATGGTTTTGTGGTGGATGGAGCAGGCCATAAAATGAGTAAGTCCAAGGGCAATGTGGTTGCACCGCAAAAGGTGATGGATACTTACGGCGCGGATATTTTGCGGCTGTGGGCAGCTAGTACCGATTACTCTGGCGAGTTGACAATTAGTGACGAAATTTTAAAACGCGTGGCCGATAGTTATCGCAAAATTCGCAATACATGTAAGTTTTTATTAGCCAATATTGCCGATTTTGATGCGAATAAAGACTTGTTGCCAGTTGAGCAATGGCTTGAAATCGACCGTTACGCCTTATATTTAACGCAAAAGCTTCAAAATGATGTTTTGGCAGATTATGACCGTT
>JANMOP010000098.1:0-33755 GCA_031369365.1 Methylotenera sp. | reverse complement strand
TATTGCGCACGGCAGTTTGGGCGAAAGCCTGATTCATTGCGTAACTCACGTATTAGGCAAAGTGCCGCCGCAACTTGCTCATTTTGCAGTCGGCACAGATGATGATCCATCTGATTTATTACCGCAAGCACAACAATTGGTAAATAAGCTAGATACTGGCGAAGGCGTGCTGATACTGTCTGATATGTATGGTGCATCGCCCTGTAATTTGGTGGTTAAATTAATTTCACCAAGCCATGTAGAAGGCGTTGCTGGCGTTAATTTGCCTATGCTGGTGCGTGTGCTTAATTATCGCGATAAGCCGATTAAAACCTGCTTAGAAAAAGCCATCAGCGGTGGGCGCGATGGTGTAGTACATTTTACTAAAACGGGCTGCGACCATAACAATAAATAGAAAGCCAATATGCTAAAACAAGAAATAGAGATTATCAATAAACTCGGCCTGCACGCGCGCGCCAGCAGCAAGCTTACACAAACTGCTAGCCAGTTTTCTAGCGAAATTTGGATAGAAAAAAATGGCCGCAAAGTTAACGCCAAAAGTATTATGGGCGTGATGATGCTGGCGGCGGCCATGGGCTCTAGTATTACGTTGGAGGCCAACGGCGCAGATGAACAAGCGGCAATAAGCGCCTTACAAGCACTGATTAACGATTATTTTGGCGAAGGCGAATAGCGTTGTCTATGGTCTCCTCTTCAAGTTTTAGCATCCACGGCATCGGCGTTTCCAGCGGCATCGCCATAGGCCAAGCGCATTTGGTCTCCAATGCATTGCTTGAGGTTGTGCACTATGTGCTGCCCGAAAATCTGGTGGATGAAGAAATTGTACGTTTTACCAACGCCGTAGGTGCGGTAAAAAATGATCTAGAAACCATCCGTAGTTCACTTTCAAAAAACGCACCTGCCGAGCTAGCGGATTTTATCAGCACACATTTAAGTATGTTGGCCGATAAATCGCTGTCAGAAGTGCCTAAAGAAATTATCCGCAAAGAGCATTGCAATGCGGAATGGGCAATTAAGCAGCAAATGGACGATATTGTTGAGCAGTTTGAGGCGATTGAAGACGAATATCTGCGCGAGCGTAAGCATGATGTAGTGCAGGTAGTAGAACGTGTAATTAAAGTGTTATTAGGTCACCCCAGCCAAGCGCCCAATCAAAATAAAGATAAGCAGCAACAAGAAAGTGCCATTATTTTAGTCGCGCATGACATCTCACCTGCGGATGCGATTCAATTTAAGCAACATAATTTTGCCGCGTTTATTACTGATGTAGGCGGCGTGACTTCGCACACCGCAATTTTAGCACGTAGTCTGAATATCCCGTCGATTGTGGCTTTGCAGCGTGCGCGTGCTTTAATTAACGACGGCGAAATGATTATTGTTGATGGCAGCCTAGGCGTTGTCATCGTTAATCCATCCAAAGAAGTGCTAGCCGAATACGCGCTACGCCAAGATCAATTTGAACTTGAACAGCAAAAACTCAAGCGCATTAAATCCACCAAAGCGGTCACCATGGATGGCACGGTGATTGAGCTGCAAGCCAATATTGAAGTGCCAGAAGATGTGGCAGCAGTTAAAGCCTCTGGCGCGACTGGTATTGGGCTGTATCGCACCGAGTTTTTGTTTATGAATAAGCGCGAAATGCCAGATGAGGAAGAGCAGTTTCAAGCCTACAAAAAAGTGGCCGAAGCCATGAAAGGCATGCCAGTCACCATACGCACGCTAGATTTGGGCGCAGATAAGCAAATGAACCCTGATACTGTGAGCAATTGCGCGAATCCTGCTTTAGGTTTGCGCGCGGTGCGATTGTGCTTATCCGAGCCGCAAATTTTTCATACGCAGTTACGGGCTTTGTTACGCGCCTCGCATTATGGTGATATTAAAATACTCATCCCGATGCTTTCCACGCTAGGTGAGTTACGCCAAACCAAACTTTTCTTAGAGCGCGCAAAATTAAGCTTACGCAAACAAAATATCCCGTTTAACGAAAATATCGCACTAGGCGGAATGATTGAAGTGCCCGCCGCTGCCATTAACGCCGAAGCGTTTGCCAAAGAGCTAGATTTTATGTCGATAGGCACTAATGATCTCATTCAATACACGCTGGCGATTGATCGCACTGACGATGAAGTTGCGCACTTGTATAATCCGTTGCATCCGTCGGTGTTAAAACTGATTTCTATGACCATAAAAGCGGGTGCGAAACTAGGTAAATCGGTGGCGGTATGCGGCGAAATGGCGGGCGATGCTAAGCTGACCAAGCTATTAATTGGCATGGGTTTACGCCAATTTTCCATGCACCCAAGCAATGTATTAAGCGTTAAACAACAAGTATTGCATAGCCAAATAGCCATGCTCAAAAGCAATGCGCATAAAGTATTAAGCCAATCTGACCTTGAAAAAATTGAACCATTGGTGGCTAAATTTAATCTGAATTAAATCAACCTTTTGAAAGAATATCATGTCTGATGAATCAACTTTAGTCGTAACTACCCCCAGCAGCGATGACAAAAACATCGCCACCATCACCCACTTAGGTGGCACGGTATTTTCGTTTGTGCCTGGATTGTTGGTGTGGATTCTTAAAAAAGATGGCAGCGCTTTTCTTGCCGACCAAGCAAAGGAGGCCTTGAACTTTCAAATTACCATGCTTATTGCGCAATTTATTGCGGGTATTTTAGTTTGGGTGTTAATTGGTTTTGTTTTAATCCCATTGATTTGGCTAATTAATGTTGTTTTTTGTATTATCGCCGCCATCTCTTCCAGCAAGGGCGAAAATTACCGCTATCCATTTTGTTTAAGACTCATAAATTAAGCCTTATAAATCAAGACTTATAATCTACTGTTACTGTAAATCATTTGAATTACCTGAAGGAAATTTTGTGTCAAACCCACTGCTGCACTGTTTAAACCCGTTACTAGATTTGTCTAATCCGTTACTGCACTTGGCCGGCCTACCAAAATTTGATGAGATTAAACCAGAACACGTCTCACCTGCCTTAGATTTGCTATTAAGCAATGGCAAACAAAGCGTAGAAGCGCTGACCAATAGTACGGATACGCCGACTTGGCAAAATTTTGCATTAAAACTAGAAGATATAGACGAAAAAATTTCTCGCGCTTGGAGTCAAGTTGGGCACATGAATTCTGTGGTCAATAGCCCAGAACTTCGCGAAGCTTATAATGCAAATCTGGCGAAATTAACCGATTTTTATAGTGATTTAGCGCAAGATGAGCGACTTTATGCGAAATACCGTGCTATTAAAAATAGTGCGGATTTTGTTAAACTCAACCCTGCCCAACAAAAAATAATCCATAACGAAGTACGCGATTTTAAACTCGGCGGCGCAGAACTACCTGCTAAGCAAAAAGCACGTTTTAAAGCCATAAGCGAAGAGCTTTCAAAATTAGCTGCCAAATTTGAAGAAAATGTACTCGATACCACCAATGAATACGCGCTTTACGAGGCAGATGCGGCAAAATTAACGGGCATTCCAGAAGATGTTTTACAAGCTGCTAAAGAAGCCGCAATTATTGACAAAAAAGAGGGTTTTAAGTTTACGCTACACTTTCCCAGCTATTTACCTGTGCTGCAATATGCGGATAATCGCCCATTGCGCGAAACGCTTTACCGCGCTTATGCCACGCGCGCTTCAGAGTTCGGTAAACCCGAATTTGATAATACATCGATTATTACGCAACTGCTTAAATTGCGCGATGAAGAAGCCAAATTACTCGGTTTTAACAACTTTGCCGAGCTTTCACTCGCTACCAAAATGGCCGACACGCCGCAACAAGTGATTGATTTTTTAGAGAATTTAGTCAAAAAAGCCAAGCCTTATGCCAAGCAAGATAAGCTTGAGTTAGAAGCCTACGCTAAGCAGCTTGGTATTAACGACATGCAAGCTTGGGATGTAGCTTATGTATCGGAAAAATTGCGCGAAGACAAATACGCGTTTTCTGATTTAGAAGTGAAACAATACTTCCCCGAAGCCAAAGTGATGGCGGGTTTATTTAAAGTAGTGGAGACCATTTTTGGTGTATTTGTCAAAAAAACCAGTGCACCTACTTGGCATCAAGACGCGCAGTTTTACGAAATTACAGACCACAGCAACAAGCTCATCGGCCAATTTTATTTAGATCTCTATGCCCGCAACAACAAGCGGGGCGGGGCTTGGATGGATGAAGCGATTACACGGCGCATCGTCGATAACAAACTCACCACGCCAGTTGCCTACTTAACCTGTAATTTCAGTTCGCCTGTCGGTGGCAAACCTGCGCTATTTACGCACGATGAAGTGATCACCATGTTCCACGAGTTCGGCCACGGCTTGCACCACATGCTAACAGAGGTTAATGACTACAGCGTTTCTGGCATTAAAGGCGTGGAATGGGATGCGGTGGAACTACCCAGCCAGTTTATGGAAAATTTTTGCTGGGAATGGGATGTGCTGCGCCACATGACGCAGCATGTGGACACGGGCGCACAGTTGCCACGTGAGTTATTCGATAAAATGGTCGCCGCTAAAAATTTTCAAGCGGGTATGCAAACCGTGCGCCAAATTGAGTTTTCGCTATTCGACATAAAGCTACACAGCGCGTTTGACCCAAACGGGACTAAATCTAGTTTAGATTTAATCGAAGAAATTCGCGATTCTGTAGCAGTAGTACGCCCACCAAAATGGAATCGTTTCCCCAATAACTTTAGCCACATCTTCGCAGGCGGTTACGCAGCGGGCTATTACAGCTACAAATGGGCTGAAGTGCTAAGCGCAGATGCCTACAGCCTGTTTGAAGAACACGGCGGTTTAAGCGCTGAAGCTGGCCAAAAGTTTTGGCAAGAGATTCTAGCGCAAGGCGGAAGCCGCCCCGCGATGGAATCGTTTGTAGCCTTTAGAGGCCGCGAACCTAGTATTGATGCGCTGTTGCGGCATAATGGTATGAGTAAATAAGGGCTTTCATGAAACAATTACTTTTGATTTACGTTTTAGCATTATTTCCATCCTTTGCATTATCAGCTGGCTTAGGGCATATGGAAGGCAAGTTAAAAAATGGTGATGCAATATTGTTCCGTGACGTCTGCCCCTCTGATGACTTGGTGTGTCAAAAAATACCCAATCATTTTGTCTTATATTTGATTTCTAAAAAAATCAAAAAATTATTCAAAAACACATAGTTACTACTTCTTGCCAATTTGAAAGCAAAATAGATAAATATCAAAATGAAATATTTGATAAATTCTCATGCATTAAAGACAAAAAATCTCCGCTTTCAGGCTCGGTCTACAAAGTGAAAGAATACAATGGCGACTGCGAAAAAAACGATCCAAGAGAAGTGCTTACTTGTATAAAAAATTGTAAGACTGCACCAAAGCGTATTGAAATTGCGTATTGGGAATGTTGATATTCTCTGAATCGCTTAATATTAAACTTTATATCTTTTCATTTGCCTATTTAGTGCTATCACTTAAGTAGGGTGGGTTCTTGAACCCACGCGTAACGATATTTGCAATACTCACCGCGTGGGTAACGAGTTACCCACCCTACAAAACTACCAATTTGTGTACCTTGTATAGTGAATGCAGAGGAATACCTTTTGAAAACTTTATTCCCTAGCCGCAAATATACGCTAATGTATTTGAAGGAGAATTGATGATGAATGACGAAGAATTAGCGCTGATGAACAGCGTGGAACAAGGTGAATGGCAAAGTGTGAATAACTTTGCCCAAATGAAAAAAACGCTGATGAAAGCCGCAATGGAAACGGCGGCAAAAAATACGCGTATTAATATTCGCATGGCAAAACGTGATGTAACAGCGATTAAATCAAAAGCCATGGAGCAAGGTATTCCCTACCAAACCTTGATTGCGAGTATTCTGCACAAATACGCCAGCGGTCAAGTGGTTGAAAAATAACCAGTATGCAAGTTAAGTAACGTGAAACTAGCCACTTGGAACGTTAACTCGCTCAATGTGCGCTTGCCGCATGTGCTGGATTGGCTGCGCGATAACCCGATTGACGTACTTTGCTTGCAGGAGACTAAGCAAGAAGACAGCAAGTTTGCTTATGACGAAATTAAAGCGGCGGGTTACAACGCGATTCATAACGGCCAAAAAACCTATAATGGTGTGGCGATTTTAAGCCCTCATGCGATGACCGACATTGAACATGGTATTACGGACTTTGAAGATGAGCAAAGGCGGGTGATTTCGGCGACGATTCAAGGTATTCGCGTGGTGTGTGTGTACATTGTGAACGGTCAAGCGGTGGATTCTGATAAATATGCCTACAAAATGCGTTGGCTAGAGGCGCTTATCTATTGGCTTGCAGGGCAGCTTGAAAAATATCCGAATTTAGTGCTTTTAGGTGATTACAATATTGCGCCAGAAGATCGCGATTGTCACGACCCTGCGGCTTGGATTGGGCAGATTTTAGTTTCACCTCGCGAGCGAGAAATGTTTCAAAGATTAGCCGCACTGGGCTTGCATGATAGCTTTAGATTGTTTGAGCAGCCCGAAAAAAGCTTCACTTGGTGGGATTACCGGATGATGGGTTTTAGGCGCAATTTTGGCATGCGTATAGACCATATTTTGGTGAGTGATGCGTTAAAAGATAATTGTGTTAGTTGCGTGATTGATAAGACTCCGCGCAAGCTGGAACGCCCTTCTGACCATACGCCTGTGATTTTAACGCTGTTGTAGGAGCGACGCCCTCGTCGCGATGCATTTGATAATCTTGCGAAAAACAATCGGGGCGAGTCGCCCCTCCTACATACGACCTTTCAAGAGATTTATCTCTTAGAAAGTCGGAGTGCCCGTGGTACATGCGACCTTTCAAGAGATTTATCTCTTAGAAAGTCGGAGTGCCCGTGGTGCAAAATCTGCTAGCCCTTAATTTTAATGCCAAGCTGCTTTAATTTACGATATAAGTGTGTGCGTTCTAAACCTGATATCTCAGCTAATTTGCTCATATTACTGTTAATTACCGCCATGTGGTGTTGAAAATAAAAACGCTCGAAATCATCGCGTGCTTCTCGCAATGGCAAAGTTAAGTTGACAGGTGAAGATCGCAACTTATATTCTAGCGTGTCCGAACTATCAGAGAATTGTTCCAACACTCGGCTCACATCGTTTAAAGTGATTTTTTCTTCTAAACTACTCAACATTAAGTTTTGTACCACCGCTTCTAATGCGGCCAAATCACCAGGCCAGTTAGCATTACGCAATGCATTTAATGCCGCAATATCAAAAATTTTATAATTAACATTTGCAGTTTCCACTAGCAAATTCGCCATTGCAATTGCTAGATCGGGAATATCTTCACGGTGATCATTTAAGGCGGGTACTTTTAGCGTTGTGGTAGAAAGCGATTGCAGCAAAGCGTTATCAAACTGCTCATGTTCAGCCAGTTGCGGCAAACTTAAGGAGCTGGCGCAAACTACGCGCACTTGATATTTTTCGGCTTTTGCCAACATTAATTGCAAACCTTTTTGCTCGGTTTTATTCAGCGCTACAAGCTCATCTATAAACACGATGCCATCGCGTGCTTGCTCTAATATCTCTAACGGCGCAGTGGCCAGTTTTTCGTACTCATTTAAACCAAGCCAAGGCGTATCCGCGTGATGTAAAAAGCGGGCACACAGCTCAACGCTGCCGCCTTTTTTGCCAATAAGCAATAGTGCATTTTTAGTGCGTGAAATTTGTTCTAAACGCTGTTTTAACTCATTAATTACCAAACTTTTGCCAAAACTCGCTAAATTCATTTCGGTTCTAGGTAAATTTTCAGCATGTTTTAGTGCAGCAGTGACGGTCTTGAGCAGTTTTTGCAATGCGATTGGCTTTTCTAAAAAATCAAATGCGCCAATACGCGTAGCTTCTACAGCAGTATCGATGGTGCCATGTCCAGACATCATCACCACAGGCATGGTTAAGAGGCCAGCATTGCCCCATTCTTTGAGCAGGCTTATGCCATCACAATCGGGCATCCAAATATCTAACAACACTAAATCAGGACGCTGTTTTAAGCGCGCATCACGCGCTGCTTGGGCATTTTCAGCAACCGAGACTTGATGCCCTTCATCAAGCAGAATATCGCTTAACAATTCGCGAATGCCAATTTCATCATCTACCACCAAAATATTTCGTGACGACATATCTAAACTTCCTTTTTTATCCTGCTTTTACTTAATTTTGTTGGTTGCTGCTGTTGTTTGCTTCTTAATGTTTACTTTTACTTTATGCTCATTTTTTACACTATTTTTGTTGTTTACACTGGTTTTGCTATTTACATGAGTCTCGTGAGGTTTTGCGATGGAGTTTTCTATAGGCAATGCAATAGTAATACAGGCGCCACCCGTTTGGTTATTTTCTATTTTAATTTGTCCAAAATGTTCTTCAATCATTTTTTTTACTATAGCCAAACCCAAGCCTGTGCCATGCACTTTGGTGGTGACATAAGGCTCGAATGCGTGTGATAGCAAATCAACAGGAAAACCCTGACCATTATCTTTCACCGTAAGTTTAATCAATGCTGCATCAAACGTGGTTTGCACTTGAATTTCTGGGTTCTCAACTTGCTTAAGTGCATCTTGTGCGTTCTGCATCAGGTTATGCAGCACTTGCCGCAACATGGTGGCATCGCCTTTCATGTCGGGCATATTGGGCATTAAATTATAAGTGATTTTAATTTGCACACTGTCTTCTCGTGCGCCTTCATACAACGCAGAAACATCCTTAATCAGCTTGTTAATATTCAGCTTTGTTAATATAGCCGATGGCGCACGCGCGTATTCGCTAAACTCGTTTACCATACTTTTTAAAGCGGTGACTTGATTCACAATAGTGTCAGTGCCACGTTGCAGCATATTGGCATCGTCTGCGCTTAATTTTGAACTCAATTTATGTTGCAGGCGCTCCGCAGAAAGCTGAATCGGCGTGAGTGGATTTTTAATCTCATGTGCAAGCCGTCTTGCCACCTCACCCCAAGCTGCATCTCGTTGCGCTTGCGCCATGGTAGTCACATCATCAAATACCACTACAAAACCGCTACCTGCGCTTGCTGGCAAGCGTGTGGCGCGCACTAACAATAATTGTTTGCCTTGTGGCCGCACAATTTCAATTTGTTTGGTCAGCTCTAGTTTTGCTTGTTCCACATTTGTTGTGGCATCAAAATGAGCCTTTAACAACTGAATAAATTCGGCCAAAAAAGGTTGGCTATCGCCAATTTTAGTGATTGGCTTATTTTCAAACGGGATAAGACTTATGCCCAAAATATTGCTGGCTGCCACATTATAAGTTCGCAGCTCGGCTTTTTCATTTAAGGCTAGCACGCCTGATAATAAATGCGCCAAAATGGTTTCTAAATAACCACGCGCTGCTTCTACACGCGCTCTATTTCTATCCGATGCTTTGGTAGCGTCATCTAATTGACGCGTCATACTATTAAACGATTTCACCAATATACCCAGCTCATCTTCGCCATGCTCGGGCAACATGGTGCTGTAATCACCGCTGGCAATGGCGCGCGTGCCTTCTGCCAACACGGCAAGTGGCTGCGTTAGCCTGCGGCTAAGCACAAATGCAATTGCCAACGCAGATAGCATGGCGAGCATTAACACCAAGGTGAGTGTGAGCTTAAAATTATCTTTAAGCGAACTGCGGCTGTATGAAAGCTCTTGATAATCACGATACACGTCCTGCACCGCTTCTGCCGTGTTAGATAGCGATTTTGGCACGGGCTGCAACAATTGCAAAATGCGCGTTTCGCCCGCAAGCTCTTGTACATTGACTGGCGCTAACACGCGCAAATACAGGCCTTTATTTGGAATCGGCTCAATTTTGCCATACACGCGGTTTTGCGCTTGACGCAACTGCCCTACACTTGGTAATTCTGGCAAAAAACTATTGGGATCATTACTAGAAATTGAAATGATACGGCCTTCTGGTGTCAGCAAAACCGCATCTTGAATACCCGATTTTTCACGCAAATCATTCAGTAAGCTATAGTGAGATTGCGTTGGCTGAAAAGCCAAACTGGTCGCCATGTTTTCGGCTTTTTCTTCAATATCCACCAGCATAATATCCAACGCGCGCTGACCCAAACTTAAACCGCCATCTAAGGCCGATTCAACTTTGACGTTAAACCAAGATTCGATAGATCGCGTTAAAAAATTCACGCTAACCAAATACACAATTAGCCCAGGAATAATCGCCATTAGCGCGAATGTACCCAACAAACGCAGTGTGAGGCGACTGCCCATGACGCCGCTTTTAATTTTTTTATATAAAAGCCACAGTTGAAAGCCAATAAGCACCACCAACGCGCCTGCCAAGGCAATATTAATGTACAACAAAATTTTATAATAATCGCCAGAAATGGCTGTATTGGCGCTCGCCAGAGAAAGCAGGTATAACAACACCAAACCTAAAGCCACACTTACAAATAAAATATATCGCATAACTTAATCAATGTGCTGCATCATTTATTCAAATCTTTAAGCGACCATACAAATTTTTGTGAGCTCAAACTCCACTTTTCTGAGGCTATCGCATCCACTTGAATGGCTTTGGGCAGTTTGGTTTGGTCTAAGCGGATCAAGAGCGCGGCGTTATAGTCTTCGTTTTTTTCTAATAATGATTTTTCAGCCACTTTCCAATCGCTTAACTCTCCCAGTTCTTGTGTAGCCTCACTCATAGTTTCAAAAGATTTTTGATGCACGCCGCGATTCACCAAATACTGCTTTGTAAGCGCGTGATAGCTTAAAATAACACTTTGTGAAGTCGTAATAATTTCATCGTCAAACCAATATTTACGCGGGCTGACGATTTGAAATTCAATTAAAAAATTCAGCGGCACGCCTTTGTTAATGGCCTCTTCAATCTCGTCATCAAAGTCAATCGCCACGTCAGCGCTCAAGCTGTAATGCTCATCTTGAGTTTGCAATTCTGCGCTTTTAATTTGGATGCTGCTGGTGGCGGCAAATGCGAGGGTAGCTGTACTTAAAAATAGCGCCAGCATCCATAAAAAACTAGTTCTTTTGCAAGAGCGCATAAAAAAGACCATCGTGTTGGGCGCAAGGGATAAGTTGAAGGTGGGTAAGATGACCATGTGCAATTTGAATGTTTTTATCTATGTCTTTAGTCAATAAAAGTGGTATTTGAGTTGCGTCTGTGTTTTTTTGTAAAAATAAATCAATTTGCTGTTGATTTTCTTCATTAAAAATCGAACACGTCACATAGAGTAATTTACCGCCTTTTGCTAATAATTGCCACAAATTCGCTAAAATGGCTGCCTGTTGCGCGCAAAATTTGGCAATATCAGTCTCGCGCCTAAGCCATTTAATATCCACATGTCGCCGCACAATGCCGCTGGCGGTACACGGCACGTCGGCCAAAATGCGGTCATACAAGCGCTCATCTTTAAATTTAGCGGCATCCGCCACTATTAATTGCGCCGATAACGACAACCGCGATAAATTACTTTCTACCCTATTTAAGCGTGTTTCATCGTTATCTAGCGCAATTAAATGCACATTAGCGATTTCTAAAATATGCCCCGCTTTACCGCCTGGCGCGCTACAAGCATCTAAAACGCGCTGGCCTTTTTTTAAATCCAGCAAACCTACCGCTAATTGCGCGCCATAATCTTGCACCGAAACCACGCCATCTGCAAAACCTGGCACTTGTTCAACAGGAATTGGTTTGGCGAGCATCACCGCCTGCGCGCCCATTTGTATCGCCTCAATATCTTGGCGTGCTAGTAACTGGCAGTATTCTTGCGCGTTAGATTTATTAGTATTCACACGTAAAGTGAGTGGTGGATGTGTGTTGCCTATATTCAATATGTCCTGCCAAGCGTTTGGATATGGGAGACTAGCATATTGGCTCTTAAGCTTATTAATCCACCACTGCGGGTAAGAATAAAGCGCGACTTCATCTGCTTTTATTTTCTCTGCAAGCGTATCTTTTTGCCGTAAAAAATTACGCAACACACCATTTACCAAACCCTTAGCCCAGCGCGGTTTAGCGTCAGCTGCCGCCTTAACCGCTTGATTCACCACAGTAAAATCATCGGCTTTATCATGCAAAAGTTGGTAAATAGCCACCAATAACAACGCCGTAATATGCGCGTTGCTTAATGGTTTTTCGAGCAATTTCTCCAAGTAAGCGTTCACTTCACCATAAAAACACAGCGTACCGTAACTTAAATCTGCCGCTGCGCCGCGCTGCTGTTGGGTTGCAGCGGGGTAACTACTTAGCGCTTCTGGCAAAGCCAGAGTTAGATTGCGGCCAGAAAGCACATCTGATACAGCAATTGCTGCGATTTGTTGGGAAATATACAAAGTGATTTTCGACTAAAATTAAAAGCCTATTTTAACCGCCGATGAACGCAGATGCACGCCGATAAAAACTTTATTTAGCTTAAAATAGCTTTCACCACAGAGAACACAGAGGACACAGAGAAAAGCCCTTCTAACAACCGTCATTCCCGCGTAGGCGGGAATCCATTTTGAATTAAAAAGTGTTTTAAAAGCAGAATCAAAAGCCAATGGATCCCCGCTTTCGCGAGGATGACGGAATTTGAGAGGTTCGTACGTTGAACAAATAGCTATGGCATTCACATGGTGTTGACTTTAAATCCCCTGCTGCCGCGCCTGTGATGATTTAAAAAGTTGGGAGGTTTTAGCGAGGACTGTCACAACCGACTTAGCGCTTTAGCGCTTAGCGAGGTTGGGGAAGACCCCTGCGGTCTTAAAAGCTCCGCGACAAGCCACGATTTGTGTGGCTTGTTAGGGCGAGTTCCGCAGCGCCCAACTTTTTAAAGCAGCGCAGGGATAAGCGGTAGGGGGTGCTCTTTTCCTTGGTTACTTTCATTTGAGCAATCAAAAGTAAAGTGACTCGCCTAGAGGCGAAAAAGAAGACAACCAAATACGTAGGGCTTTACAAACTTAACCCAACCTACGTTTGCTATCTACCCCTAAGCTTCCTGATTATTTTTTCTATTGCTGCAGCATTTAGCAACATCGTAAGGGAAAGAATGACTTGGACAATATTGCCTATTAAGGATGCATTCCATGTATCAGGCATTCCACCATCTAAAGAAACTTTTTGGCTGTAAATATAGAGCGTCACATATTGAACTATTGATGGAATTGCCTGAACTAGAAACCAGAGACCCATTCCGATAATGCCAATTTCAAGCCAAGACTCATACGAACTAGAATTTTTTTCTTGAACAATCGAATTAGATAATAGTCTTTTAGAAACGAAGACTGGGAAATTCCAAATTAAGGCCAATATAACAAACACAATGACTAAAATTACCATCATCGAAAAAGTAGAAATTTCATCCCGCTGGTAAAGCGCATAAGTGTTAGGTATTCTAATTAGAAAAATACAAGCTATCCATATTACAAACAATCTAACGAATAAAGCTACTGCTTGATGAGGTGTCATTTAATTTCCTTTAATATTTATTATTAATAACTACTCGCCATCGCCATCAACCTAGCCACCCGCTCCTCCGTCTTAGGATGCGTACTAAACAAACTATCAAACGAAATGCCCGCCAACGGGTTAATAATCATCATCTGCCCTGTTTCTGGGTGCGCTTCTGCGGTTTGATTGGGGATTTGGCGCGCGTAATTGTGAATTTTTGTCAGCGCATCGGCCAACGCTTTTGGGTCTTTACTAATCTCAGCGCCCATTCTATCGGCCTCGTACTCGCGGCTGCGTGAAATGGCCATTTGAATAAGGCCTGCCGCCATCGGCGCTAAAAACATCATCAAAATGCCCATAATTGGGCTGCTACGTTCACCATCGCTGCTGCGCCCACCGCCGAAAAACATGCCAAATTGCGCGATAGCTGCAATGGCACCCGCCATGGTGGCTGAAATGGTGGAGATTAAGGTATCGCGATGTTTAACGTGTGCCAACTCGTGTGCCATTACACCGCGTAATTCGCGCTCGCTCAAAGCTTGCATAATGCCCACGGTGGCGGCAACGGCGGCGTGTTCTGGGTTGCGGCCTGTGGCAAAGGCGTTGGGTTGTTGCTCGTTAATCACGTACACTTTTGGCATGGGCAGTTGGGCGTTTTGTGCCAATTCTTTCACCGTATTGTAATAGTTGCGAAATTCGCCATTGCCGTAATTATTGTCTGGATTAACTTCTTGCGCGCCATACATTTTTAGCACTGCTTTGTCGCTAAACCAATACGCGTATATATTCATACCACCCGCAAATAGCAGTGCCAGCATCATGCCAGAGCCGCCGCCAACCGCCGCTCCAACCGCGCCAAATAAGGCGGTGATACCTGCCATAAGTACAAACGTTTTAATCCAATTGCCAAGCATTTTAATCTCCTATTCCATGTCGTTATGACGCAAGTGAAAATCTGCTAACACTTTAATTAGATTGCGGATCAAGCCCGCAATGACAAACTTAAGCTATTCATTCAAATAAATATGCTACCAAAATGTTGAAATTACAAGCCTTTAGCTAAAAATCTCGCCCACTTTTACATGCTGGCCTTGTATAAATTGCTGCGCAGTTTGGCGTTTGCCGCCAGGCATTTGCAGCTCACCTATTTCTATTACATCACGCTCTAAAACACCATCGCCACAAGCCGCATAGATATTGGCTCCTAGGGCAGTTATTTCACCTGCTTTTGCTTCTGTTTTTCCGTTTAAAGCATTGGCAAACCATATTCTGCAAGTTTCATTGCGAAACTGCGCCGTAGCAACAGGGAAAGGGTTAAACGCGCGCACTTGACGCGAAATCTCGACTGCGCTTTTTTGCCAATCAATTTTTGATTCAGATTTATCTAGTTTATGCGCGTAAGTTACCAAACTTTCATCTTGCTTAACACTAGCTAATACGCCATTTTTAGCCAAATCGTACATGGCTTGCACCATTAAATCTGCGCCGATTTGGCTCAATTTATCGTGCAAAGTTTGGGTAGTGTCAGCATCAGTAATCGGTATCACGCCTTTGCAAATCATGTTTCCTGCATCTAATTTGGGTACGACTTCCATAATCGTGACGCCTGTCTCTGCATCACCCGCCAAGAGTGAACGATGTATCGGCGCAGCGCCACGCCAACGCGGCAGTAAACTCGCGTGAATGTTGTAGCAACCAAGCTTTTGATTACTAAACCCAAACATATTCAACACGGTTGTAGGAATAATCAAGCCGTAGGCCGCGACGATCATCACGTCTGCATTTGCAGCGGCGATATGTGCTTGTATTTCTGCGGTTTTAAGCGATTCGGGCTGAAATACGGTTAAATTGTGTTGCAAAGCGAGTTGTTTTACAGGGCTGGCTTGTAACTTCATGCCACGCCCAGCGGGTCGGTCAGGCTGGGTGAGTACGAGTACAATCTCAAACAAACCATTGGTTTTTTGATGGCTTTGGTCAATTAAAGCTTGCAGCGCAGGTACTGCAAATTCGGGTGTACCAGCAAATATTATTTTCAAGCCAATTACTTTCCACGACTTAATTTAAGCATTTTATTTTTAATGCGATTGCGTTTAAGTGGCGATAAATATTCTACAAACACCTTGCCCAGTAGATGATCCATCTCGTGTTGAATGCAGACTGAAAGCAAGCCTTCTGCATTTAATTTGAATTTTTTGCCTTGCTTATCAAGCGCTTCAAGCGTGATTTTTTCTGCTCTTGTAACTGTTTCATACACCCCTGGCACAGATAAACAGCCTTCTTCGTAATCTTGCGTACCACTTTTTACAACAATTTTTGGGTTAATCAAAACCAGTAAATCATTTTGTTCTTTTGACGTATCTATGACAATTAATTGAATATGCTGATTAACCTGTGTTGCCGCCAAACCCACGCCTGGCGCGGCATACATGGTTTCCGCCATGTCATCCACTAAGCGCCGTATTGAAGCATCAACAGCTTGCACGGGCTTTGCCACCGTGTGCAAACGCGAGTCTGGATAATTAAGTATTGTTAAAGTTGTCATAAAGTCAGTGTTTTTTAGCAAAAAAGCTTGATTGTTGAATGGATTACATGATAAATTTAATGCAATTTCGCAGATGCATTCTGCTACTTAGCAGCTATTTTTGACCGAGGTCAACGCATGAATAAACGTATTATAACGCTGGTTGCACTTGCTTGCTTAAGCTTCAATACCTTTGCAGAAGATATTCAGCTCCAGAAAAATCATCCTGAACGCTATACCGTGGTAAAAGGCGATACGCTGTGGGGCATTTCGGGCAAGTTTCTAAAAGACCCTTGGCAGTGGCCAAAAGTTTGGCGCATGAATCGCACGCAAATTAAAAATCCACACTTGATTTACCCTGGTGACGTGGTGGTGCTAGACAATAGTAGCGGTAGCCCGCAATTACGCCTGCTGCACGAAACGGTGACGCTAGAGCCTGGTATTCGTGTAGAACCGCTTGCAAAAGAAGCCATTCAAACCATCGCGCCAAGTGTTATAACGCCATTTTTAAGCCAGCCATTATTAATTGAGAATGGCAAACTTGATGGCGCACCCCGCATTATTGCTGGCCCAGATAACCGAGTGATTTTAAGCCCTGGTAACCGCATTTATGTGAATGGTATTAAAGAAGGTGAAGGTAACCATTTTAATATTTATCGCGCAGGTGAGCAATTAACCGACCCTGACACTAAAGAAGTGTTGGGTACAGAAGCTATTTATTTAGGTGACGCAGATATTACGCGCTACGGCATGCCCGCCACAGGTGAGATTGTGAGTGCTAAAGAAGAGATTTTCACTAAAGACCGCTTGATAATATCGCCCGATGCTTTTCAAAGTAGTTTTGTGCCACATGCGCCTGAGAAAGAAATTAAAGGTCGTATTATGCGTATTTATGGCGGCTTGGCCGAAGGTGGGCCTAATACAGTCGTTTCCATTAATAGTGGTAAAAAAGATGGTTTAGAAGAAGGTCATGTACTTGCCATTAATCGTTATGGTCGTGTGATTAAAGATCCAGAATACCAAGCGCCCAAATCTAAAGAAGTAGTGGCAGAACAGAAAAATTTAAAAGAACTTAATTTTGACGTGCAAACTGGGCCTGATGGCAAAAAAATCGTTAATTTTGAAAAAGCGCCACAGCAACCACAGCAAATAAAATTAGCTTTAGCGCCTGGAGAAGTAAAGTTACCTGATGAACGCGTAGGTTTACTGATGATTTTTAGAACTTTTGATCGCGTCTCTTACGCTTTGATTATGAACTCAACAGAATCTGTCTATACGCTTGACTCTGTACAAACGCCGTAATAATGGTGTCAGCAGACGATTCACATAGTTCTGGTTATAATGGTTCTGATAAGCAAGGCTCTGAAAATACGTTAAACGATATAAAACTGTGGCTTTCACTGAATCAAATGCCTGGTTTAGGCAATGCAGGCGTTTGCCAGTTATTAGCAAAATTTGGTTCGCCCGATGCTATTTTTAGCGCTAGCATTAGCCAATTACGTGAAATTGTGGATGATGAAATTGCTCGAAAAATTAATCGTGGCGTAGATATTGAGGCGATTACACCTACGCTAGATTGGCTAAAAAAAGATAATGCACACATTGTTACACTGGCCGATAACACCTACCCAAAAAAACTCCTAGAAATAAGTAACCCACCTGTTGTGCTATATGCCATAGGCAATTTGCATTGGCTTAATCATCCTTCTATCGCCATGGTGGGCAGCCGTAGCGCCACGCCACAGGGCGAAAAAAACGCAGAAGATTTCGCAATGAGTTTGTGTAATCACGGCCTATGTGTGGTGAGCGGCATGGCGCTTGGTATTGATGGCGCGGCGCATAGAGGTGCGCTTAAAGCCAATGGCGCCACTATTGCCGTAGTGGGCACTGGTTTAGATATTGTGTACCCCGCTCGCCATCGTGATTTAGCCCATAAAATCGCCGAACGCGGCTTAATTATTTCAGAGTTTTCCCTTGGCACACCCTCCAAAGCACAAAATTTTCCTAGGCGTAATAGACTCATTAGCGGCCTTAGTTTGGGTTGCTTGGTGGTAGAGGCCAATATTGACAGCGGCTCACTCATTACCGCGCGCTTAGCCACCGAGCAAGGGCGTGAGGTGTTTGCGATTCCAGGATCAATTCACTCCCCCGTCAGCAAAGGCTGTCATCAACTGATTAAACAAGGTGCTAAATTAGTAGAAACCACACAAGATATACTGGAGGAGCTAAAAAATTTACTACTAAGTAATAGCCCAAGTGGGCTAACAGATAATTTGAATTCTGAAGGCTCAGAACCCTCAGAAGCCAATACAGTCTTGGCTTACATGGGATTTGACGCGATTAACTTTGAAAATCTGCTCACACTTACTGGGTTGACGACTGAAGCGCTTTCATCCATGCTGATGGTGTTGGAGTTAGAAAGCAAAGTAACAGTGTTGACTGGAGGCAAATATCAACGCCTAGTTTGAAGCACAAAAAACCAAGTATAAAAAATTAGAACCAAGTATAAAAATAAAAATCAAGTAATAAAACTTTATTAACCGCTGGGGGTGTGACTATGTTTGAAGTTTTAGTATTCATATTCGAAAATTATATTGCTCACCATGCCTTGCCAGACAATGATGTCATGGCACAAGAGCTCTCAGCTGCTGGTTTTAATCAAAAAGATATTCAAGGGGCGGTTGGCTGGTTTCAAGAAATGAAATCAATGCTCACGCAACCGCCTGCGGTTTACTCACATCAACACTCCGCCACGCGGATATTGACTGATAATGAGTTAAAAAAAATTAATATAGAAAGTATTAGTTTTGTTTTATTTCTACAGCAAGCCAATGTGATTAACGATGTAGAGCGTGATTTGATTATTGACCGTGCAATGGCGCTTAAGCAAGAGCAAGTTTGCATAGAAGAAATGCGTTGGATTACCATGATAGCCTTATGGAATGAAGGCCGCGAGAAAGATTACTTGTTTGTAGAAGACGCGCTATTTAACCCGCGTGGCCTTACATTGCACTAGTTTTTTTGTTTACACTCTAGCTTTTTTGTTTACAGGTGTTGCGCTAATATTATGAATAATATTGCTGATAACGCCCGCCTGATTTAGCGTGTAAAAATGCAAACTAGGCGCACCCCAAGCCAATAGGCGCTCACAAAGCTCACTCACCACGTCCACGCCCAGCGCGCGTAGCGAAGGCATATCATCTGCATAAGCCTCTAGGCGCAAGCGCAACCAACGTGGGATTTCCGCACCGCAAATGCCCGAAAAGCGCGCCAGCTGTGTAAAATTATAAATTGGCATAACGCCTGGCACAATCGGCACGTTAATGCCATCTTTATGGCAGCTATCCATAAACCTAAAATACGCATCCGCATTATAAAAATACTGCGTAATGGCCGAATTTGCGCCCGCTTCCACCTTGCGCTTAAAATTGGCCATATCTTTGGCAGCAGAAAGCGCTTCTGGGTGAAACTCGGGGTAGGCCGCCACTTCTAAATGAAACCAGTCACCCGAAAATTCACGAATAAATTTTACTAATTCATTCGCATATTTAAAATCGCCCGCACTCACCTCGCCAGAAGGTACATCACCACGCAGTGTAACTAAGCGCTTGATTCCTTTAGTTTTGTAAGCCGTAAGTAGCTCGCGGATTTCTTCTTTGCTGGATGATATGCACGAAATATGCGGTGCCGCTTGATGCCCTTCTGTTTGAATTTCAAACACTGTGTCTTTGGTGCGATCTGTCGTGGAACCCCCTGCACCAAAGGTCACAGAGAAAAATTCTGGCTTAAATTGTGCCAATTGCGCCCGCGTTTCGCGCAGGTTAGCAATACCATCCGCTGTTTTTGGCGGGAAAAATTCAAAGCTAATTGGAATATTGTTCACTTATAATCTTTTTCTATTTATCTTTTTCAATCACAATTGCGCTTAATATCCACGATATAACGCTGTAAGCCAGCGCGCCAATAATGCCTGCCAGCAATGTTTTAACCTCAAAACCTTGTAAAAAATGCCCAACTGCCCAAAATAATACACCGTTAATCACAAAAATAAATAAGCCCAAAGTGATGATAGTCACTGGTAGGGTAAATATCACCAAAATTGGTCTAATTAGCATATTCGCCAAACCAATTACCACGGCGGCTAACAGCGCAATCCAAATGCTAGACACATGAATATCGGGCACAACATAAGCCACACCAAGCAATGCCAGCGCGTTTAACAACCATCCCACTAATAACTTCATGTCATCTCCTTATATGCTTAAGCCTGCTTGTGTCATTGCGAAGAGAAGTACAACGAAGCAATCCAAAGCTATCTGAATACTGGATTGCCACGGGCTTGCCCTCGCAATAACGTAATAAGTGGCGATTAAAGCTAATCAAAAAGCTGATAACAAACACTAAAGCTGGCTAACCCGCAAGTATTTCTAATAACGATAAGTGTCAGGCTTGTAAGGGCCATCTTGCGATACGCCAATATACGCTGCTTGTGTTTCACTTAAACGTGTTAATTGTGCATTTAATTTTTTCAATTGTAACACCGCTACTTTTTCATCCAAATGTTTTGGCAATACATAAACGCCTACTGGATAATCCGCTTGGCGCGTAAATAACTCAATTTGCGCGATAGTTTGATTTGCAAATGATGAACTCATGACATAGCTTGGGTGGCCTGTACCGCAACCTAAATTTACCAAGCGACCTTTTGCCAACAAGATAATTTTCTTACCATTTGGAAACACCACGTGGTCAACCTGCGGCTTAATCTCATCCCACTCGTATTTTTCAAGGCTTGCCACGTCAATTTCGTTATCAAAATGGCCAATATTACATACAATCGCTTGGTCTTTCATTTTTGCCATGTGGTCGTGCGTAATCACGTGGTAATTGCCTGTCGCCGTTACAAAAATATCAGCATGTTCAGCCGCGTAATCCATGGTGACTACGCGATAACCTTCCATCGCCGCTTGCAGCGCGCAAATTGGGTCAATTTCGGTTACCCATACTTGGGCAGAAAGCGCACGTAAAGCCTGTGCAGATCCTTTACCCACATCGCCATAACCCGCCACCACAGCCACTTTACCTGCAATCATCACATCGGTTGCGCGTTTAATCGCATCCACTAAACTCTCACGGCAACCGTATAAATTGTCGAATTTAGATTTCGTCACAGAATCGTTTACGTTAATGGCTGGAAAGGCCAATTTGCCTTCTTTATGCATTTGATACAAACGATGCACGCCTGTCGTGGTTTCTTCGGTTACGCCGATAATTTGTGCTAAACGTACAGAATACCAAGTTGGGTCAACTTTTAATTTGGCTTTAATCGCGTCAAACAAGCAGATTTCTTCTTCTGATGTTGGTTTTGAAATCACGCTCAAATCTTTTTCAGCACGTGTGCCAAGATGCAGCAACAAGGTTGCATCGCCACCATCGTCGAGAATCATGTTTGTATAGCCACCATCCGCCCACTCAAAAATACGGTGTGTGTAATCCCAATATTCGGTGAGCGTTTCACCTTTAATCGCAAAAACAGGTGTGCCGCCAGCCGCAATCGCCGCCGCCGCGTGGTCTTGTGTAGAGTAGATATTGCACGACGCCCAACGCACGTCTGCGCCTAAATCTTTCAGTGTTTCAATCAACACCGCGGTTTGAATCGTCATATGCAAACTGCCTGTAATGCGCGCACCTTTTAGCGGTTGCGTAATAGCAAATTCTTCACGGATCATCATTAAGCCTGGCATTTCGGTTTCGGCAATGGCAATTTCTTTACGGCCAAATGTACTCAAGCCAATGTCGGCAACGATGTAATCTTTGGTCTCAGCTTTGTTTGCTTTGGTGTTTGTATCGGTCACAGTATTCATTTTAATTCCTTAATTAGCTTTAAAAACAAGCAATGAAAAGTTGTAACCAGAAGGGAATGGGAATTTTGACAAAACACAAATGAAGTTTGGCGTTTTGTTCACCCAGTTCCCGTGTCTGGCACGGTTAAATAGTAGGTGAACGCCGTTTGAGAGATTTGCTAATCTCCCTAACCGAGCCTAGAGCCAAATTGAATGGCTTCGCAACGTTCCTCGGTTAATTTTTACTGCTTAATAGAGCGCATTATAGCGAAATGGTTCAGATTGTCAAAATTGGGTTTTTGGATTGGTTTTGATTGACGCTTGAGAATGTGTGAATTAGGATGGCTATTTTACATTAGGCACTAAGGAGATTTGCCATGTATGACTTAATGTTCGTTGGCCTTGGTGCTTCTGCATTCGGTACACTTCTTGGCGCATGGCTATCCTTCCGCCTTACTAAAGGCTTTCAGCAGTCATTGTTAGACCAACAGTTAGCATTCAATGCAAAACAGGCCGAGCAAGATGCTCAGTTTCGCAAAGAGCTTCACGCTGAACAGCTGGAGGTTCTAAAAAGCCTTCATTTAATGCTGAATACAAAGCTTGGTATGGTTGTAGGCGCTTCTTTGTCGTCGCGCGGTAAACAATGACTACTATTACCGCACTAATAATATTTCCAATTAGACAACCAAGCAATAGTTGTTGCATATCGGTCATATCGCCTAACCCTTCATTCAACCCAGACCAGCTAAAGCTGGCTGGTTAATTCTACGTTAGGTGTAAGCACATGCTAAAGATGAAAAACTTATTCAAACTCTCACTAATGGTATCTGTTACATTAGTTGTTACAGGCTGTGATCCAAACGCCAAAGCTGAGTTTGGCTCAGAAACAGGTTTGCCATCTAATTGTAGAGCATATGTTCAAGTAGCAATTGACTCGTACAGAGCAAAGCAATATACGGCTGAAGAAACCTTTGCTGGATTAGAGCGCAACTGTGGGCAAAATGGTAACTTATGGTCGAAATGAATCTAACTCATCATTTAAGCAAGAACGATGTGCAAGTTTAGACTTGCACATCGTTAAGCATTACAACCCCGCAGCCGCTTTCAACATTGCAGCCTTGTCAGTCGCCTCCCAAGTAAATTCAAGCTCTTCGCGACCAAAATGTCCGTAAGCTGCGGTTTTGGTATAGATTGGGCGCAATAAATCGAGCATTTTTACAATTCCTTTTGGGCGCAAGTCAAAATGTTCATTCACTAGTGCAGTCAATGTTTCGTTGCTGACTTTGCCTGTGCCGTAAGTTTCTACCATCACAGAAGTCGGCCGTGCCACACCAATGGCGTAGCTAATTTGCACCATACATTTATCGGCCAAGCCTGCGGCCACGATGTTTTTGGCCACATAACGTGCGGCGTAGGCGGCGCTACGATCTACTTTTGATGGGTCTTTACCACTAAACGCACCGCCGCCGTGTGGTGCTGCGCCGCCATAAGTATCAACAATAATTTTACGACCTGTTAAGCCGCAATCGCCTTGCGGGCCGCCAACAACAAAGCGTCCTGTAGGATTGACTAAATACTTAATATCGCCTTTGATGAGCTCTTTTGGCAACATTGGTTTGATAATTTCTTCAATTACCGCTTCGCGAATGTCTGCCAATTGCATCTCTGGCGCGTGTTGTGTAGAAACCACCACGGTGTCGATGGAGTCTGGTTTGCCATCGACATATTTAATCGTTACTTGTGATTTTGCATCTGGGCGCAGCCAAGATAATACGCCATTTTTTCTTAACTGAGCCTGACGCTCCATCAATCGGTGCGAAAGCCAAATCGGCAACGGCATCAATTGTGGCGTTTCATTCACTGCATAGCCAAACATTAAACCTTGGTCGCCTGCGCCTTGGTCTAGCGGGTCGTCATGCGCGCCATCTACGCCTTGGGCGATGTCGGGCGATTGTTTATCGTAAGCCACCAATACGGCACAGCCTCTGTAGTCAATACCGTAATCGGTATTATCATACCCGATGCGTTTGATCGCTTCGCGCGCGACTTTAATATAGTCAACATTGGCGGTGGTGGTTATTTCGCCAGCTAATACCACTAAGCCAGTATTGGCAAGGGTTTCAGCGGCTACGCGGGCGGTTGGATCTTGTGCCAAAATGGCATCTAAAATGCTGTCGGATACTTGGTCTGCGAGTTTGTCTGGATGGCCTTCAGAAACGGATTCTGAAGTAAAAAGATAGTTGTTCATTTGGCTGCCTTGAAAAAATTAAGTAAAAAAGTAAAACAACATTCACTAAAGGCTAAAGGAATATTGAAAATCACTTTGAAGTCTGTATGTACAGGTCGCGTATTCTACACTTTAAATCAACTAGTTGCCGCAAATTTGCTAGAATAGCGTAATTCTAAAAAGTAAATTTATGTTACTTATTTTTAAATAAATGGATATTCAATTCACCAAAATGCAGGGCGCGGGCAACGATTTTGTAGTCGTTGATGGCTATTCTTCGCCTGTTACATTGAGCACTGTGCAAATAAAAAAAATCGCCAATCGCAATTTTGGCGTAGGTTGCGATCAGCTTTTAATCGTCGAAAAAACGCTTTTGCCGAATGCAGATTTTAAATACCGTATTTTTAATGCCGATGGTGGCGAAGTAGAGCAATGCGGCAACGGCGCGCGTTGTTTTGTGCGCTTTGTACTGGCAAAAGGTTTGACGCAAAAACGTGAAATTAGCGTGGAAACCGCCAGTGGTTTGATTACGCTGACAATGCGAGATGACAATCAAGTGACGGTGAACATGGGTGCGCCAATTTTTGAGCCTGTAAAAGTTCCGTTTATTGCAGAAAAACAACTAAAACAATATGCTCTGCAAGCCAATACTAGAGCCGTTTCTGGCGGCACAAAAAAAAGCGCGGGTGCTGGCTTATCTATCAATGTGTCTGTGCTTTCTATGGGAAATCCACATGCGGTAATGATTGTGGATGATGTTGATACCGCCAAAGTAACAGAACTCGGCCCGCTGATTGAAGCGCACGCCAGCTTTCCGCAGCGTGTGAATGCTGGTTTTATGCAAATTTTAAATTCACACGAAATTAAACTGCGCGTGTATGAACGCGGTGCGGGTGAAACGCTAGCTTGCGGCACAGGTGCTTGCGCGGCAGTAGTTAGCGGCATTATGTTAGGCCTGTTAGCCAGCCCCGTATTAGTACATGCGCGAGGTGGTACACTGAGTATTGCGTGGGCGGGCGTTGATTTGAACGCTGATGTACAGCCAGTAATGATGACTGGCGCGGCAGAAATTGTGTTTGAAGGACAAATTGAGGTTTAATTTTAAGGAATAAAAATGCAAGTCGATGAAATGCAAGGCCAAAATAAACAAGACCAACCTATTCAAGACCAAAATGTTCAAGAGCTGGACATTAAAAATTACTTAAAAAATCACCCAGATTTTTTTGAACAAAACGCCAATTTGCTCGCAGAAATTCACTTGCCCAGCCCGCACGGTAGCGGCACAATTTCATTGGCCGAGCGCCAACAGTTGGCGCAGCGCGACAAAATTAATGCGTTAGAAGAGCATTTTGCTGAGCTGGTGCTAAATGCACAAGAAAACGATGCCATTGCCACTAAAATTCATACCTTTAGCCTTGATTTGCACAAAGCAAAAAGTTTTGATGCAATTGAGCAACTCATTAGCCACGATTTACCAGAACATTTTGATTTAAGCGACACTTGCTTGCGCTTGTGGGCTAATCCGCTGGACGCTGCAAACAGTAAAAACCTTGTATTTGGCCACGTTTCTGAAGAAGTTAAAACTTGGGTTGCCTCACAAGCACAACCTTATTGTGGCGCGCCGCCTAGCATTATCAGCGAAGATTGGTTTCTTGAGCCTGCTGCTTCAGTTGCGCTAATTCCGCTACGCACTGCACAAACCTTCGGCTTTTTAGCACTTGCCAGCGATAGTCACAAGCGCTTTTTTGCAGAGATGGGTACAGATTTTCTCAACAAAATTGGCGAGTTATTAAGCGCAGCGCTATCACGGCATTTAGATTTAAGTTAAGCCAATTACAATAAAACTTGATGTGGAACTGTTAAAAGAAAAATTACTGCCTGAATACTTGCAGTTTTTGCAATTTGAGCGCGGCTTAAGCCCGCTCACCCGCGAAAATTACGCTCGCGACATCAAACAACTCGTCAAATTAGCCGACGCTACTGCGCTTAATGAACTTCAAAATATTCACATTCGCCGTTTTATCGCCACGCTACATTCTAGAGGTTTAGGCGGCAAAAGCATCGCGCGTATGCTCTCTAGCTGGCGCGGGTTCTTTGAATTTTTAGTTAATCGTCACCAATTTGAAGCGAACCCTGTCATTGGTCTGCGTGCGCCAAAATCGGCCAAAACTTTGCCGCAAGTACTTTCTATTGAGCAAGCTACAAAGCTGGTGGATATTAGTGATGACAGCATTTTAAGCGTGCGCGACCATGCGATTTTAGAGCTGTTTTATTCTAGTGGTTTGCGATTGAGCGAGCTGGTGAACTTGGATATTGATGCGCTGGATTTTTCTGCTGGCACAGTTGAAGTCACAGGTAAAGGCAACAAAACGCGCATTGTACCGATGGGCGCGCACGCGATGGTAGCGATTAAAAAATGGCTTAGTTTACGCGCCAATATTACTTTAGCTGATGCCGCCAGCAAGCCCGTGTTTATTGGCTTGCAGGGCAGGCGCGTTGGCGCTCGTAATTTGCAACTTCGTTTAAAAGAATGGTCCATTAAACAAGGCATCAACTCAAGCGTGCACCCACACATGTTGCGCCACAGCTTTGCCAGCCACGTACTGCAAAGCAGCGGCGATTTACGCGCGGTGCAAGAAATGCTGGGTCATGCCAACATCAGCACCACGCAAGTTTATACGCATTTAGATTTTCAACACCTGAGTAAAACTTATGATGCGGCGCATCCTAGAGCAAAGAAAAAATAGGCTTTTAATGTAGGGGCGCAGTTTATTGCGCCAAAGCGATGTTTCAGCAATAATAACTGCATTCGCGATTTAAGCCAGTTTTTGGCTTACCCGCAGAATATATTTGCTGAAGCAGATTATTCATACGTGAAAATTCGCTCCTACCCGAAAAGTACCAAACCCCACACCAGCAAAAACAAGAAAATCGCCACCATCACTGCCGCACTGCCAATATCTTTAGCGCGGCCTGCCAGCGCGTGATGGTCAATTGAGGTATGATCTACCGCTGCCTCAATGGCCGAGTTTAGCAACTCCACAATAAACACCAGCACGGTTGCGCCCACCAGCAAAATACGCTCAATATTAGTTTGACCCACATAAAAAGCCAGTGGCAAAAATATCACCATTAGCCAAGTTTCTTGACGAATGGCTGCCTCATTTTTATAGGCGGCTTTTAAGCCCGCAAGTGAATAGCCCGCCGCCTTAGCAATGCGTTCTAAACCGTTTTTACTTTTGAATGGGCTTTCCATTTTTGTGCTTTCCGAATGCTAATTAACTTCTACTTCATCATTCTGAACGTAAGTGAAGATTCCAGTTTTTTGCAACTTAAAAGCTGGATCTTTCGCTACGCTCAAGATGACGGTTTAGTGTTAATCACTTTTAAATGAAACAACATGCGTTATCATACTGTTTTTAGTTAAACTGAGTAACCAAAATGGCACGCACCGTACACTGCATTAAATTAGGCAAAGAACTAGACGGCATGGACTTTCCCCCCTACCCAGGCGAGTTGGGAAAACGAATTTACATGAGTGTGAGCAAAGAAGCATGGGCAGCCTGGCTAAAACAACAAACCATGCTGGTGAACGAAAACCGCCTAAGTTTAGCCGACCCAAGCGCACGTAAATATTTGAGTGAACAAACTGAGAAATACTTTTTTGGTGATGGTGCTGATACGGCGAGTGGGTATGTGCCGCCTAAGAACTAACTATCAAACTATGTAAATTATTTTTTGTAAGGTATGTATGAATGGACTAACACTTTTCCAAATTCTTGGCTTCATAGGTGCATTCTTAATACCTATTTCTGCGGTAGGTATTTGGCATTTTGGTGAAATTGAAGAGATTAAAAAGCAACTTATAATGAAAAATCTTGGGAAACAAAATTTGTTAATGATGCACGCAATGGAAAACTCTGGCCAAGCGAGTTGGACTAGAGATAAAAACGGCGAAATTGATGGTGTAATTGTTGAGTTATCTGGAAAAGCAGCTAGCAAATCTTCCGCCTCAGCTACTTTATCTGTTGAACCAACTCAAAAACCAATAGTACCAAAACCATAACGGGTAGAGTGTGCAAATTGCACTTGTGTTTGCCCACCGATTCACAAACTACCCCAACTTTTGCCAGCATTCTCTTGGTGAAATAATCGGTAAATTTTCTGCTTTGCCCAAACCCAACAACTCCGCATCACCTGTAACAAAAAATTCCACATCGGCTTGCAATGCGCAGGCAATAATCCATGGGTCTTCTTTATCTTTAATTGGCAAGCTCGGAGCGGATGTTTGGGCGGGGGTGACTTCTAGCAGCCTTAATTCAGCTTCTACTTGCACTAATA
This sequence comes from Methylotenera sp., assembly GCA_031369365.1. GTDB lineage: Bacteria > Pseudomonadota > Gammaproteobacteria > Burkholderiales > Methylophilaceae > Methylotenera_A. The sequence goes on along the minus strand of JANMOP010000098.1, from coordinate 5,390 downwards.
AATCTGGCGTTGCTTTAAATTTGCGTTGCAGAATATCCAGCACTTCTAAAATAACTGGCTCGCCAATCACCGTTTCATGCTCGGTAATCAGCCGCTCGTATAAATCGGCACACAAGCCACGTGTGGCTAACGCACTCACTAGCACGTTGGTATCTAAAAATACGCGCATTTACGAGATGACCTTAAATACATCCTCATCCGTTAAAAAGCCTGATTGCTCAGCCAGCGGCATAATTTGTGTGCGTAACTGGCGGAATTTATTTAAGGTGAGTTGGCGGCGCAATGCCTCGCGCACGATGTCACCTTTTGGGCGGTGGGCGGCGTTTGCCGCCATTACAAGCTCGCGCTCTAGGGCATCGTCAATACGGATAGTTAAAGTGGCGCTCATAATGTTGCTCCTTTTGTTGTGTTACATTGTAACACAACAAGCAGGGTGTGCAAATTGACTTATATTTGCACACCTTTTTGTTGGATTGCAGTTTATTGCGCGAAACTTACAGTCGTTCGCGATTTAAAAATCGCTCCTACAAAAAGCCTATTTTTTGTAAGTTTTTACACCATCTGCTGTCGCCAGCAACAACACATTGGCAGGCCTTGCCGCAAATAAGCCATTCGTCACCACGCCGACGATTTGGTTGATTTTCGCCTCCATCGCTAAAGGGTCATCAATGTTCAAGTTCCATACGTCCAAAATAATGTTGCCGTTATCGGTGGTGAAATCACGCAATTTTGGTTGGCCGCCCAGCTTTACTAACTCGCGTGCCACGTAGCTTTTGGCCATTGGCAGCACTTCAACTGGCAATGGAAACTTGCCTAACACTGGCACGTATTTGGTTTCGTCGCAAATACAAATAAAGGTTTTCGCCACCGCTGCCACAATTTTTTCGCGCGTTAATGCGCCGCCGCCGCCTTTTAGCATGTGTAAATGCTCGGTAATTTCATCCGCGCCATCGACGTAAATATCTAGGCTATCCACTGCGTTTAAATCGAACACTTCAATGCCGTGGGCGCGTAAACGTTGGGCGGTAGCCTCACTGCTGGCCACTGTGCCTTCAATTTTGTGTTTTACTTTGGCCAGCTCTTCTATAAAAAAGTTAGCAGTAGAGCCTGTGCCTACGCCGATAATGCCTTCTTTTACATAAGCCACGGCGGCTTGGGCGACTTGTTGTTTGAGTTCGTCTTGTGTATATGCCATTTTACTTAAACCTTTACATTTTCTTTATAATTGCAGATATTCATTATGATACACCGCAACGCATCTATAAAAAATAAGACATGAGCATTAATTACAAACCCATAAACTATAAAGAGCGCATTGAAAACTCACGCGTGTATGACGTAGCTAAAATTACGCCGCTTGAGTTTCAGCCGAATTTATCAGCGCGCATTGGTAACCGCGTGTTGCTTAAGCGCGAGGATATGCAGCCCGTATTTTCGTTTAAGCTGCGCGGTGCGTATAACAAAATGGCGAGCTTGCCTGCGTATGTGCTGGCGCGCGGCGTGATTGCTGCTAGCGCGGGCAACCATGCGCAAGGCGTGGCGCTGGCGGCGCAAAAGTTGAATTGTCGCGCGGTGATTGTGATGCCAACCACCACACCAGTCATCAAAATTAATGCCGTTAAAAGTCGTGGGGCTGAGGTTATTCTATTTGGCGATAGTTATTCTGATGCTTATGTGAAAGCTTTGGAACTAGAGATAACTGAAAAACTTACCTTTGTGCACCCGTACGACGACCCCGACATCATTGCTGGGCAAGGCACGATTGCGATGGAGATTTTGCAAGCTCATCCAGAACCAATAGAGGCGATATTTTGCTGCGTGGGCGGTGGCGGCTTGCTTGCGGGCATTGCGGCCTATGTAAAAGCGCTACGGCCTGAGATCAAAATTATCGGTGTGGAGGCCAAAGATTCTGAAGCGATGACCGAATCGTTAAAGCAAAATAAGCGCGTAATACTCGACCAAGTTGGGCTATTTGCCGATGGCGCGGCGGTAAAGCAAGTGGGCGAACATACGTTTAAATTGGCGCAACAGTTTGTTGATGAAATGATTGTGGTAGATAACGATGCCATTTGCGCCGCGATTAAAGACGTGTTTGAAGACACACGCAGCATATTAGAACCCGCTGGCGCGCTCGCCACGGCGGGCATTAAGGAGTATGTAACGCGTAACAATATTACTGGTAAAACGCTAGTGGGCATTGCGTCTGGCGCGAATATGAATTTTGACCGTTTGCGCTTTATTGCCGAACGCGCCGAGCTGGGCGAACAGCGCGAGGCGGTGTTGGCGGTGACGATTCCAGAAGTGGCTGGCGCGTTTAAAGCGTTTTGTCGCTTGCTGGGAAACCGCAATATTACCGAGTTTAATTACCGTTTTTCTGATCCGACTGAGGCACACATTTTTGTGGGTTTGGCGATTGCCAACGTAGCAGAGACAGGAAAACTGATTGTTGATTTAGCAGCGCATGGTTTAAACGCCATTGATTTAACCGATAACGAAATGGCCAAGCTACACCTGCGCCATCTCGTTGGTGGGCGCGCGCCGCAGGCCGAACATGAAGTAGTTTATCGCTTTGAGTTTCCCGAAAAACCAGGTGCGTTGATGAAATTTTTAGAGTCAATGGGTCACGATTGGAACATTAGCTTATTCCATTACCGTAACCATGGCGCCGATTTTGGTCGCGTACTAGTGGGCATGCAGGTACCGCCGCATGAACAAACTGAGTTTTTAACGTTCTTACAAAAATTAGGCTATCCATATTCGGATGAAACTGAAAACCCAGCATATAAGCTGTTTTTGGGCTAGCCATTATCTACAATGTTCTACAAATAGGGAAAATATCCTATTGTTACCCAGCAAGCTTAATGTAATATACAGCTTAGTATAGTTTTTGCTTCAGTTTAAACAAATGCAATAAAATTTAACAGGAGATTTTTTAATGAAATTGGGTTCAACATTTAATAAAACACGCACCAGCGTAGTTGCGCTGGCTATCCTTGCAAGTTTAAGTGCCTGTAACAAAGAAAAGACACCTGAAGCAGATACCCCAGAAGCCAATACAGAAGCGGCTGCTGGCAATGCCGTTTTTAGTGCAGGCGTTGCTTATGTTACCAGCCAAGATGCGGGCGTGAGCGTGATTGACCTTGCCACTATGCAAGTGATTAAGCAAATTGACGTAAAAGCCGCTGGCCCGCGCGGCTTGGGCATTACTGATGATGGCAAAAAATTGATTGTCGCTACACGCGAAAACGAAAGTATTTCAGTGATTGATACCGCAACTGGCGAAGTAACAAAGCAAATTCCAGTGGGTAAAAACCCTGAGTTTGTGCGGGTGCGTGGCAATTTTGCTTTTATTTCATCTGAGCCTAGCGCAAAAGGCGGCCCGCCACCAAAACCAGGCTCAGCCGAGGCAGAAGAGGATGATGGCGACGAAAAAATCCCTGCTAAAATCGCCGTGGTAGATTTAACTAAAGGCGAAAAAATACGCGAAATTACGGGCGGCCCAGAAACCGAAGGTATTGAGTTTTCTAAAGATGACAGCAAACTGGTGATTACCAACGAAGCCGATAACACGGTAACTGTGCACGACATTGCCAGTGGTGAGTTGCTAAAAACCATTCAAACGCATGAACTTGGCGATAGGCCGCGCGGCATCAAGGTTTCGCCCGACGGCAATACCTATCTAGCCACGTTAGAATACGGCAACAAATTTATGGTGCTAGATAAAGATTTTAACCTTGTACGCACCGTGGATACTGGCGACACGCCTTATGGCATTGCTTTTGATGCTAAGGGTGAACGCATTTTTGTGGCTGCAAATAAATCTAAAACGCTAGAAGTTTACGATGCAAAAACCTATAAAAAGATTAAAGAAGTAGCCACTGGAAACCGTTGCTGGCACTTTAGTTTTACGCCAGATGACAAACAAATATTGTTGGCTTGTGGTAAATCAGACGCGGTGATGGTGTTTGACGCGGCAACTTTAGCGCCTATTAAACAAATTGAAGTGAAAAACCTGCCTTGGGGAATTGTGACTTACCCGAAAGCCATGGGTAGTTTGGATACGAAATAGCGGCTAGTCGTTAGACCTTAGTTGTTAGTTGAAAGCCCCGAGATTCGGGGCTTTTTCTATTTGAGTAAATTCAAAATAAATTCCCAATCTCGTGGGTCAACTGGGGTAATCGATAGTCGATTGCCGCGTTGCAAAATCCTCAAGTTTTCTAATTCAGGCGTTTCGCGCATTTCTTTTAAACTGAGCAAGCGTGTTTTACGCACCAGTTTAACATCCACATTCACCCAGCGCGGGGTCTCAGGCGTGGCTTTTGCATCAAAATATTTATGGCCTTTTATAAACTGTAATCGGTCTGGGTAAGCTAGCGTGCACACCTCTGCAATGCCCGCGATTCCTGGGGTTTCGCAGTTAGAATGGTAAAAAAATACGCCGTCACCGACCTGCATTTGATCACGCATAAAGTTGCGCGCCTGGTAATTGCGAATACCATACCAATCCACCGTTTGATTGGGCATAGCAGCCAAATCGTCAATCGACACATCGCTAGGCTCAGATTTCATTAACCAGTAACGCATTTTTCGCTTTCAAAATCATTAGATTCTCGTATGATAACGTGAATGAATAATTTGAGGTTATCAACATGGCACGCAACGTATTAGGCACAACATTACAAACTTGCAGCTTAGAGCCGCTAACGGGCTTTACCCGTACTGGCTGCTGCGAAACTGGCGCTGAAGACGTGGGCAGCCACACGGTGTGCGTGCAGGTGACAGAAGAATTTTTAGCATTTTCGGTAAATCGCGGCAACGATTTAAGCACACCACGCCCAGAGTATGACTTTGGAGGATTAAACGCTGGCGACCGCTGGTGCTTGTGTGCAGCGCGTTGGTTAGAAGCCAGTGAAGCGGGCTTTGCACCACCCGTGATTTTAGAAGCTTGTCACGAAAGGTGTTTAGATATTGTGAGCTTGGCGGATTTGAAATATCACGAATTGCGCTGATTTTGCCGTCATTGCGAGCGAAGCGTGGCAATCCATTTTACAAACTATAGATTGCTGCGGGCTACGCCCTCGCAATGACAGAGGGCGGTTTTGATTTTTTAGGAGAAAGTTCAAGGCGTTTGAGTTAGGCAAAATCTTGTTCAAATGAAGCTGAGACAAGGCATTTGAGCGAACGCAGTACATCAAGTACGAGGAGCGAAAATAACGCCGTATCAGCGAAATTTCAACAAGATTTATTTCCTGTGGTGTTGCCTGAGCCGCTATCCTGAACCAAAAAAGTTCAGGTGGTAACAACCTAAAGCGCGTAAGGTACACTCGCCAAGGGACCCTTAAAAGAGTGCCCAATTTAGAGCGCGCACACAGCAACCTGATGAGCTGAAA